>PQAL01000043.1 GCA_003105035.1 Anaerolineales bacterium
ATAGGCAGCATGTGTAAGCGCAGCAATGCGTTCAGCTAAGCTGTACTAATGGCCGAGGGCTTAATCACGTGGTACGGAGAACTCGAAACTTTTCGCATCACTCAATCGATAATTATCACTATTTGGTTGGTATCTTAACATGTAAATAGAGTCTCTTGGTGATTGGAGCGACAGGGGTACACCCGGACACATCCCGAACCCGATCGTTAAGCCTGTCAGCGCCGATGGTACTTGGTGGGTAACTGCCTGGGAGAGTAGGTCATTGCCAAGAGACTTTATTGTTTTAATGGAATGTACCCGGGCATAATGCCTGCCAAATTGACAGATTTCCATTGTTCGGTTAGAATTCTCGTCGACGTTAAAATCGCTCTTTTGGATGGATGGTGACCAAGACTATTATCGATGACTGATACAGGAGTGCACGTAATACCTGGCTCGGCTGAGAGCGTGAACGTCAGCCGGGTTTTTTTGTCCCACCGCCCGGCAGCCAGGATACCAGAATGGTAAGGAGGTGAGGAAGTTGACCACGGTAAATCTACGCCCGAACGAGTCGCAGGACGCCCTGCTCAAGCGCTTTCGCAAGAAGGTAGCTAAAAGCGGTATCTTGAGCACGGTCCGCCGCAAGCGCTGGTTCGTTTCGAAAAGTGAGTTACGCCGCATTCAGAAGAAAAAGGCCATTCGCCGCATCAGGCGAAAGGAACGACCAGACATGGATTAAGCTCGTTTGAGCGAGTGGTTCTGCTTCCTTAATCAGGCGCGGAACAGTTAGTCAGGAGGTATGCATGGCGAAAGAGGAAGATAAGATTGTTGTCGAAGGCACGGTGATTGAGGCCTTGCCTGGGACGCAATTTAAAGTACGCCTGGAGACGGGTCACGAAGTCTTGGCATATCTCTCAGGGAAAATGCGCAAGTATTATATTCGCATCCTATTGGGAGATAGTGTGCGGGTGGAAATGTCACCCTACGATCTCACCCGCGGACGGATCGTTTACCGCCACAAGAAGGCTCACGAAGGCGAACCCGAATCCTTCTAACCTGCATATCGCATGAGCATTAAAAAGCAAGAGCGGGCGCGCAGCGCCCGCTCTTTTGTTTTAATTCGATACCGGGGTTAGATAAAATCCGGGTTGAAAGAGTTGAGTACCTTCATATAGTTAGCGCGCTCAAAGGCGGCTGGTTCTGCCACGGCACCTTGGCTCATGCTACCCCGCATCTGATGCACCGAAGAATACTCGTGCTCGGTCATCCAGGCTTCCATCCCCGAGAGGATTTGCTGTACTGCCGGGGTGCCACGCTTCAATAGGGCTGAGGTGGTCATGGCCACATTGGCACCCGCCATAACGGCCTTGATGGCGTCTTCGGAGGTGTGTACGCCGCTGGTCAATGCCAGATCAGCCTTCACCTTGCCGTACAGGATGGCAATCCAGCGTAGGGGCAGGCGCAGCTCATCCGAGTTGCTCAGCACCAGGTGCGGCACCACTTCCAGGTTCTCCAGGTCCATGTCGGGCTGGTAGAAGCGGTTGAACAGCACCAGACCGTTCACCCCCGCTTCCACTAGGCGGCTGGCAAAGTGCGGCAGGGCGGTGAAGAAGGGTGCCAGCTTAATGGCCAGGGGGATGTGGATCGAAGCTCGGATGTCGCTGACCAGCTGGAGATAGTTATCTTCGATCTGGCTGCTGGTCAGGTTGGGATCGACAGGCAGGTAGTACAGGTTGAGTTCCAGCCCATCCGCACCAGCCTCCTGGATCTTGCGGGCATACTCGATCCATCCACCCGTAGAGACGCCGTTCAAACTCCCCAGGACAGGGATGTTGACCGCATTTTTGGTCTTTTCCAGGGTTTCCAGATACTTGTCGGGTGCCAGGCTGAATTTGCCGATGTTCGGGAAGTAAGTGAGCGCTTCAGCGAAAGATTCGGTGCCGCGGTTGAGAAAGTGATCCAATTCCAGGCTTTCGTGGATGATCTGCTCTTCAAACAGTGAATACATCACCACTGCAGCAATGCCCGCATCTTCCATGCGTTTCACATTGGCAACCTTTTCAGATAACGGGGAAGGTGAAGCTACCAGTGGATTTTTTAGGTTAAGTCCGAGGTAAGTGGTTGTGAGGTCTACCATGATTTTTCTCCTTTGTGGCCCTGGGTTATTCGTTGCCGTCATTATTCCCGTAATGCATGGCTGCCATCTGCTTATATAAATCCCAGCGTGATTTAACATCCTGCTGGGCTTGTTTCAGCAGCATTTCGGCTCGTTCTTCATCAGTCTGGGTCAGCATCTTGTAACGCGGCTCATTGTAGGCGTACTGCTCCAATGGGATGGAGGGATCCTTTGAGTCAATCGTTAAGGGGTTCTTGCCTTCTTCAACCAGCCTGGGATTGTAGCGGTAGAGCGGCCAGATACCTGATTGGACAGCCAGTTTCTGTTGTTCTAATCCCCTGCGCATATCAATGCCATGGTTGATGCAATGGCTGTAGGCGATGATCAGGGATGGTCCGTCGTGTGCATCAGCTTCCAGGAAGGCATTCAGGGTCTGCTGATCGCTGGCTCCCATGGCCACACGCGCGACATACACATACCCGTACGACATGGCGATTAACCCCAGGTCTTTTTTCGGCATCCCCTTGCCGTTGGCTGCAAATTTCGCCACGGCACCCCGCGGGGTGGATTTTGAGCTCTGACCGCCGGTGTTGGAATACACTTCGGTGTCTAGCACCAGCATATTCACGTTGCGGCCCATGGCTAAAACGTGGTCCAGGCCACCATAGCCGATATCATAGGCCCAGCCATCACCACCCAGGATCCACACGCTCTTGCGGACCAGCAGGTCGGCCAGGCTGAGTAGATCGCGGGCGCGCGGGTCCTTCACACCATTCAGGCGGGTCTTAAGCAGGTCAACCCGCTCGCGCTGTTCCTTAATCCCCGCTTCGCTGGTCTGGTCGGCATTCAGCAGGCCAGTTACCAGTGGCTCCCCGACCAGGTTGGCAAGCTGGGGGAGCAGCTCACGGGCGTACTCGTTCTGCTTGTCGATCGTCAGGCGGAAGCCGAACCCAAACTCGGCGTTATCTTCGAACAGCGAATTCGACCACGAGGGACCACGCCCGTCCCGGTTGACCGTCCAGGGGGTGGTGGGCAGGTTACCGCCGTAAATGGACGAGCATCCGGTGGCATTGGCCACCAGCAGGCGGTCGCCGAACAGCTGGGTGAGCAGCTTGACGTAGGGTGTCTCGCCGCAACCGGTGCATGCCAGCGAGAACTCAAACAAAGGTTCAAGCAGCTGGGTGTTTTTCAGGGTGCGCAGGTTGATTTGTGCTCGGTCCACAACCGGCAGAGCCTGGAAGAACTCCCAGTTAGCTGATTCTTGCTCGCGCCGGGGTAGCTGCTCAACCATGTTGAGCGCTTTGCGACCCACCTGGCTCTTGTCTTTTGCAGGGCAGGTTTCCACGCACAAGGCACATCCGGTGCAGTCTTCTGGAGACACCTGGACGGTGTACTTCGTGTCGGGGAATTCCTTGAACTTGGCATCCATCGACTTGAAGGTTGCGGGGGCATTCGTGAGCTGCTGTGGCTCATAAATTTTCGCCCGGATGACTGCATGCGGGCAGACGAAGACACACTTCCCGCATTGGATGCACAGGTCCGGTACCCATTCGGGCATCTCGAGCGAGATGTTGCGTTTTTCCCATTGGGTTGTGCCCAGTGGATAAGTTCCATCCACGGGGAAAGCACTCACCGGCAAGTCGTCACCTTCCAGGCCGATGATCTTACCCAAGACATCCTTCACGAATTCAGGAGCTTTTTCTGGCACTTGCGGCCGGCGAGTGATCGTGCTGGTCACCGATTTGCCTGCCAGGTTAACTTCATGTAGGTTAACCAGCGTCTGGTCAACTGCGTTGTAATTCTTCTTGACCACTGCCTCGCCAAATTTTGAATAGCTCTTCTTGATACCTTTTTTGATCTGGGTAATGGCCTCATCGCGAGGCAGCACACCGCTGATGGCAAAGAAACAGGTCTGCATGACGGTGTTGATGCGCACACCCATGCCGGTCTGCTTGGCCACTTCATACGCGTTGATCACGAAAAAGCGCAGTTTTTTCTGCAGGATGGTCTGCTGGACCTCGCGCGGCAGGTAATCCCACACTTCATCGGGTCCGTATAGGCTGTTCAGCAGGAACACGCCGCCGGTCATGGCGAACTTGAGCACATCGAAGCGCTCGAGGAAGTTGAACTGGTGACAGCCCACAAACTGGGCGTGGCTGATCAGGTATGGCGCATGGATCGGCTTGGGGCCAAAGCGCAGGTGCGAGATCGTGTTGCCCCCCGACTTCTTAGAGTCATACACGAAGTAACCCTGGGCGTAGTTGTCGGTTTCCTCGCCGATGATCTTGATCGAGTTTTTGTTGGCGCCTACCGTGCCATCCGCACCCAAGCCCCAGAATACGGCCCGCGTAATTTCAGGTGTTTCGATATTGAAACTGGGATCAAATTGCAGGCTGGTCATGGAGACATCATCCGTGATGCCCACGGTGAAGTGATTCTTCGGCTCGGCCTTGCTCATCTCATCGAAGACACTCTTGACCATCGCAGGTGTGAATTCTTTGGATGAAAGCCCGTATCGACCGCCGATAATTTTGATTTGACGGCCGCCTTCATAAATTGCATTCACCACATCCAAATAAAGCGGCTCTCCAGCTGCTCCAGGTTCCTTGGTGCGGTCAAGCACAGCCACAGTCTTAACTGTCTTTGGCAGGGCATTCAGCAGGTGCATGTTGGAAAATGGGCGGTAAAGGCGTACTTTTATAACCGCCACCTTCTCTCCCTGCTTGTTCAGGTATAAAGCAGTTTCACCCGCGGTTTCCGCGCCGGAACCCATCAGGATGATCACGCGCTCAGCATCGGGAGCTCCGACATAATCAAAGAGGTTATATTTGCGCCCGACCGTGGCAGCAAATTTGTCCATCACTTTTTGGACGATTTCCGGGCATGCGCTATAATAGGGGTTGACCGCCTCACGGCCCTGGAAATAGACATCTGGGTTTTGAGCGGTTCCACGAATCATGGGGTGGTCAGGCGAAAGGGCTCGGCTCCTGTGCGCGCGGATTAGCTCGTCAGAGATCATCGTGCGAATTTCATCATCGCTGAGGATCTCGATTTTATTGACTTCTGCGGAGGTTCTGAAGCCGTCGAAGAAGTGCACGAAGGGTACGCGGGCTTCCAGGGTGGAGGCCTGGGCGATCAGTGCGAAGTCATGGGCTTCCTGTACCGAGTTGGATGCCAGCAGGGCAAACCCGGTCGAGCGGGTTGACATCACGTCGGAATGATCCCCAAAGATCGACAGGGCGTGCACGGCCAGGGAACGGGCTGAGACGTGGAACACCGTCGAGGTGAGCTCACCGGCGATCTTATACATGTTAGGGATCATCAGCAGCAATCCCTGCGAGGCAGTAAAGGTGGTGCTCAGGGCACCTGCCTGCAGCGCGCCATGAACGGCCCCCGCTGCACCCCCTTCAGATTGCATCTCGACTACCAATGGGATTGTCCCCCATAAGTTGGGGCGCTTCTTGGCTGACCATTCGTCGGCATACTCTCCCATTGTGGATGACGGGGTGATGGGATATATTGCGATCACCTCGCTGGTCTTGTGGGCAACATAGGCAGTCGCCTCGTTGCCATCAATATTGGCGGTATGTTTTTTCATTAACAATGCTCCAGTTTTGGAATACGCACTTAGCGTTAGTTATATAAATGATACCCAAGAGACTAACTAACTAGTTTAGCCGTACCAGGAGGAAACAGACAGTTATATATGGCATAAAAAACACCTGTCCCCTGTCATATTTCAATTTCAGCTGGTGAGTGGACTGGTTCATGAAAATTTGCCTGGCAAAAAACTGCCGCATAAAACTGTGCTATACTTTACTCATGAGTGAGAACCAGCAGAACTGGAATAATTGGGCGCGTGCATTGCATCGCTGGGGTGTGGAGAATGGAGTGGCTTCACTGCTTGAGATCGCTGGCTCGCTCAATGTGCTGCTGGCGCAGGTCCTGTATATCAGTCAACCGGTGCTTACCGGGGCGGTCTCGTCCAGGTCACTGCAAGCCTTCGCACAGGTGCTCGAAGACCCTGAAGATCGACGTCAATTTATCGCCATTTTGAGAGAGGTTTCCACGCGTGGAACAAGCGCTTAGTGCTCTCAATACCTACTTAGCTCTGGCGCTGATCTTGGCAGGCTTGGGTTTAATTTTGTTCTTCTATCTTGCACCGAATATCCCCAAGATCACCCTGCGCACCATCCAGGCCTTCTCCCATTTTCGCCGCGAAGTCGATCTGGCCGTGGAGGCCGGCAAGCGCCTGCACATCTCGCTGGGTCGAGGTTCGATCAATGACCTGCAGGGTGGGGCGGCTTTACTTGGGCTGACGATCCTCGATCGGTGTGCCCGGGCTGCCTCGAATAGCGACCGCCCTTCGGTTGTGACGTCTGGCGACAGCGTGGTCACTGTCTTGAGCCAGGATACACTGCAAAGCACCTTTGGCAGCCTGGCTGCGGAGCAGCGATACGATCATACTAATGCCCGCCTCTCTGGCCTCACCCCCATGGCGTATGCGGCGGGAGCCTTGCCTGCAATCCATGACGAGCAAGTGTCTGCCAATATCCTGGCGGGTCATTTTGGAACCGAGGTGGCTTTACTGACCGAAGCGGCTGAGCGTAGCCGTTCACTGACAGTCGGTGGGACGGATAGCATCTCAGCCCAGGCCGTCCTGTATGCAACGTCTGACGAGCCCCTGCTGGGCGAGGAGCTGTATGCCTCCGGAGCTTATCTCGGGGAGGATAAAGTCCATTCGGCCAGTTTGCGTATGCAAGATATCCTGCGCTGGGTGATCGTGGGTGCCATTTTGTTCGGTGCTATTCTTAAATTATTGGGAATCCTGGCATGAAGAAGGTTTTGCCGATCACCAATGCGGTCATTGCCATCGCTGCCGGGGCATTGGTCTTATTAGGGTATTTTTTCCCGGGCTTTTTCGGCAAAATCCAGTCCACCTTGATCGGCTGGGCCATCATCCTGGCCGGGTTTGCGGTGCTATTGGGGATTTTTAACCTGGCAATGGTACATTGGAAGAAAATCACCAGCCATGATAAGAACCAGGGGTATAGCATTGTATTGCTGGTATCGCTCGTCCTCACCATCCTGCTGGTTGGCATCAGTGGTCCCACCGGCTCACTGTCACTGTGGATATTCAATACCTTCCAGGTACCAGCCGAGATCAGCCTGCTAGCAGTATTGGCGGTTGTCCTGATCTATGCCGTAGCGCGCTTGCTCTCCAGGCGACCGAAATGGTACACCATCTTGTTCCTGGCAACCGTGCTGTTGGTTTTACTGGGGTCCGCACCCCTCTACTTCTTAGGTGAGATAAACATCCTCAGCACAATCCGCGCATGGTTAGCCCAGGTACCTGCAGCCGCTGGGGCGCGTGGCCTATTACTGGGGGTTGCCCTGGGAACTGTCGCGGCCGGCCTGCGCATCCTCATCGGAAGTGATCGCCCGTATGGTGGATGAATAGATGGCTGAAATCATTTGCCCACTGTGCGGAAAGCCCAATCCAGAAGAGCTGGATGAGTGCAAATATTGCCAGGCTCCGTTAAAATCGGGTGGTTTCATTGCCTCCCCGGAGGGGGACGATGAAATTGCCAGGATATTTTCCGCGCCTCAAGAAGATCAAAAACCTGCGGAAAAACCTTCAGCAGTACCATTTACCCCTGAAGGCCTGGAGGAAGCGATCCCCGATTGGCTGAAGGAGACCGAAGCTGGTTTCCTCGCCTCAGTTGAACCGAAACCCCCTGAAGAAAAGCCTAAAGAATTCACACCGGACGAGATTTCAGCCCAAATCGATGCATTGATCAGCCCACCTTCATCGTCTGAAGAGTCAGCTAAGAAAAGTGTTGATGACGAATGGCTGGCTAGCTTGCTCAACGAAGCCGGGGTGAGTGAAACGGGTTCGGATGAAAGCTTGAGTGAGCCAGAAGAGGAACCTCTTGCCGAGCAAGAACCTGCGCAGGAGGAAGAGGCTATTAGTGCACCAGCCCTTCAAGAGCCGGAAGAGGAATCGCTCCCACCCGCTGTTCCTGCCGAAAAGCCTGCCTGGCTGACCAACCTTGAGGCTGCCTCGACCATTAAGCTGGAAGGCGGCATCACTCAAGCTGAGGAAGGGCTGCATGAGCCCGTGGCCGAAGAACCTACTGAGCAAAGCGAGCCCGAACCGGCTGAACCACCTGAGTGGTTAACCAAATCCATGCCGGAAGGTGCGCCTCCCGCGTCTCAGGAACAAGAAGGAGGCCTCAGTCCTGCCGAGCTCCCCGGTTGGCTGGAGGCCCTTCGCCCCGCTGAGGTTTTAGAGCCCAGTGGACCAGTGGAGGATGTTTCGACCGCCGATCTTGTCACAGCTGGGCCGTTGGTTGGGTTGCGTGGGGTGATCTCATCCCATCCGTCAGCCATTCGCGCCCGGAAGCCGCCCACCTACTCTATAAAACTGCGCGTCACCGATGAGCAAAAAGAGCGCGTGGAGCTGATGGAGGCCCTGCTGGCTGATGAAGAAAAACCGACCCCGCTTCCTTCGCAGCCTGTCATAAGCTCCCGCAATATCTTCAGGTTGGTGATCGGTCTGGCGTTATTATTACCGATCCTCTGGGTGATCATCATGGGTAGTCAAAACGCTGCCCAACCTCAAGCCAGCAGCCTCCCCGGGCTGGATGATTTTACGCTGGAAATCCAAAAGCTACCCTCCGGGGCACCCGTGTTGATCGCATTTGACTACGAAGCTGGTTTTTCTGGGGAGCTGAACCTGGCCATCACCAGTGTGCTCACCCAGCTGATCAATAAAAACGCCTACCTGACCCTGGTGTCAACCAGCCCATCCGGACCGGCATTGGGCGAAAGCATGGTCAAGGCGGTTTACTCCGGTTTAGTTGGGAATTCCCAGGCTTATACAGATTATGCTGACCTCGGCTATATTCCCGGAGGAACCTTGGGCCTGCGCGGCCTGGCGACATCGCCGAAGACGGTCATGCCTTATTCATTGAGTGGTTATGATGTTTGGGCTGCCCCGCCGTTAAATGCCATCATGAGTATCCAGGATTTTAGCGCGGTGATCATCCTGACCAATGATGCTGACACTGCCCGTATCTGGATCGAGCAGGTAGGTACGCCCTTGCGTCAGAGCGGCCGGCCGCTTTTATTCGTGTCGAGTACACAGGCCGAACCGCTAATCCTGCCATATTACCTGTCCGCGCCAGAGCAGGTTCAAGGCATCATCTCAGGCCTGGCGGGAGGCATAGCCTATGCAAACTCGGTTGGCAGTCTCCCGCAAAATGGTGCCTGGGATGCCTATAGTATTGGCATAAGTGTATCGATCGTTGTCATTCTCGTCGGGAGTATCGTCAGCGGTGTAGGCAAGACGCTGCCCTCCAGTAAGAAGAAGGAGAACTAGGCCCGATTATGTTAGCGCAGATCAGCCAGCTGGCAGATCCGATTGGAGCGATCATCGGTTTTATCCTGACGATCATGGTGCTCAGCTATATCATAGGCGACAATTTTCTTTTCCGCCTGGCGATTCACATATTTATTGGTGCTGCATCCGGGTATGCTGCCATCTTGATCATTTACAACGTACTTTGGTACCAGGTACTCGTGCCGATCCTCCAGATATTTGCCACCGGTAACCTGGATGGTTTGCTGCCCTATGCGGTCCAGGTTGCTCCCGCTGTCCTCCTGGGTCTTTGGATGATGACCAAGCTGTCTCCCCGCCTATCCCGCTATGGAACCCCGGTCCTGGCTTTCCTGACCGGTGTTGGGGCCGCCACGGTGATTGCCGGTGCGGTAATGGGCACGATTTTCCCCCAGGTTGGGGCTTCCGCTAATCTGCTCAACAAAAATTACGCCCCTGCTGAGATGAGCAGCATCGTCGGGTGGTTTATTAACGGGTTGGTAGTTATCGCCGGCACCGTTACCACGCTGATCTACTTTCAATTTGGCCTGAAGCGCCGGGAAGACGGCCTGCCTGCCCAACGACCGGTTGTTTTGGAATACTTATCGACCGTTGGTCAGGGTTTCATCATTATTACCCTGGGAGTCCTGTTTACTGGGGTGTATCTTGCTGCTCTCACGGCGTTGATTGATCGGATCGGTTATCTTTGGAATGTCATTATGCGCTTTTTCTAATGTGAAATCGTTATGCCTACCTCACTCATTGATGCTGACTCAGTCCTGGCGATAGAAATTGGTACGGTTAACACACGGGTGATTCTTTTCGACGTGGTGGAAGGTCGCTATCGTTTTCTGGGGCAGGGTAGTGTGCCCACCACCATAGGTGCTCCCAGCAACGATGTCTCCGTGGGTGTGAAAGCCGCTCTAGACCAGCTGCATGATATTACTGGTCGGGTGTTGTTTAACGCTGAAGGACAGCTGGTCATCCCCTCACAGCCCAGTGGGGTTGGTGTGGATGCCTGTGTGGCGACGGTATCTGTTGGACCTCCGCTAAAAGTAGTGGCGCTCGGTCTGCTGGAGGATGTTTCGGCAGAGAGCGCAAGAAATCTGGCTTCCACCACATATGCCAGGGTAGTCGAAACGATGAGTTTGAACGACCGGCGAGATACAGTGCAGCGTTTGGATTGCATCCTGCAAGCCCATCCCGATCTGATCGTTGTAGCCGGCGGCATGGAGGGTGGTGCCACGAAATCGGTGCTTAACTTACTCGAAGCAGTTGGATTGGCTTGTTACCTGATGCCAAAGGACCTGCGCCCCGAAGTGCTTTATGCCGGGAATTCTGCCCTTGTGAAGGATGTACAGGAATCCATCGGCAGCCTGGTGAATTTACACACTGCCCCGAACGTTCGCCCCTCCTATGAGAGTGAGCAGCTCACCCCTTCTCAGCCTGCCCTGGCACAGGTCTATCGCCTGGTACGATCGCGGCAAATCCGGGGCATCCTCGAAGTGGATTCGTGGACTGGCAACCATTTATTGCCGGCTGCAACTGCCTTTGGCCGTACCATCCGTTACATTAGTAAGGAATATGCCAAGTCCCGTAAGGGAGTGTTGGGTATCGATGTGGGTGCTTCCGCCACGACAGTTGCTTCGGCATTTGCGGGCGATTTGCGCTTGAGTATTCACCCAGGGCTTGGTTTGGGTGAAAACCTGCCCGAAATACTCGATATGTGCTCCCTGAGTGATGTTACCCGTTGGGTCATGGTCGACGTCCCCGATAGTTACGTGCGGGATTACATTTATCACAAAGCACTCTATCCCTCTAGTTTGCCCATTTCACCGGAGGAGCTGGCCATCGAGCAGGCGATTGCCTGCCAGGCTATGCACCTGGCGGTGAAGCAGGCCAGCAAGGCCTATCCTGCCAATGTGCCCGGCACACGGTCCAATCTACTTCCCTGGTTTGAGCCGATCATCGCCTCAGGCAGTGTGCTGACCAAAGCACCCAATCGTAGCCAGGCGTTGTTGATGGTCGTCAACGGATTGCAGCCCACCGGGGTTACCACGGTAGCGCTTGACCGGAACAATCTGGCCGCCTCCCTGGGTGCCACGGCAAGTGTCACCCCACTGTTGACCATCCAATCCTTGGATGCCACGAATTTTGTAAATTTGGGCACGATCATATCTCCCGTTGGCACTGCCCCGCTGGGTACGCCCATCCTGCGCGTGCGCATGACAAACGACAGTGGAGCTGAGTCGGAGCAGGAAGTACGACACGGAGCGCTGGCTGTGTTTAAACTACCCGCAGGCCAGGCTGGAACCCTCCACCTCACCCCGCTGCATAAATTTGACGTTGGTATGGGAGGGTTTGGCAGAGGTGGCACGGTAAAAGTAATCGGTGGTGCCTTGGGCGTGATTATCGATGCGCGCGGCCGCCCCCTACGTTTACAAGCGGAGCCTTCCAGGCGCCGGGATTCCCTCAATAAATGGCTGGCTGCCGTCAGCGCGGGGCAGGCATAATGGCATTCTTTGTGCACCCAACTTCTAATAGTCAGTTTTGTGCAGGGCTTGTTTCGGAGAACTAAGCATGCAGGCACCGCTTACGCATTTTATTTCAGCAGCTGCGATCCAACGGGAGAGGCTAATGCCTGCCAGCGGGCGAATCGTTGCCAGGCGTGGTCAGCAGGTTAACCCGAACGATGTTGTTGCTGAAGCCATGCTCCGCCCGGAGCATTTGGTGCTGGATATTGCCAGAGGTTTGGGTCTGTCAGCCAATGATGCTGACCACTATATCCAGCGTCGGGCTGGCGATGAGGTTGGTGAAGGGGATGTCATCGCCGGACCAGTTGGGCTCGGGCGACGGGTAATTCGCACGCCCCGCTCTGGCACCGTGGTGATCGCCGGGGGTGGCCAGGTATTGCTGGAGCTGGAAGGCGAATTCACCGAGCTGCTGGCAGGCTATCCGGGGACAGTCGCTGATATTGTAGGTGATCGAGGCGTGCTGATCGAATCGACTGGCTCTCTCCTCCAGGGGGTATGGGGGAATGGCAGGATCAATTATGGGTTATTGAACCTCCTGGCGCACGCACCTGAGGATGAGCTTACCACCGGGATGATGGATGTGAGCTTGCGAGGCTCGGTGGTCATGGGAGCGTATTGCGGAGACGAAAGAGTCCTTCAAGCTGGTGAAGAGCTTCCCATTCGCGGCATGATCTTAGCCAGCATGGATTCTGCGTTGTGCTCAATCGCCAGGGGTTTAAGTTATCCCATTGTGCTCCTGGAAGGTTTTGGAAAGCTAGCCATGAACCCTGACGCGTTCAACATCCTGGTTTCAGGCTCGCGCAGGGAGGCGGCTTTAATCGCCGAGCCGTGGGATCGGATCAGGAATACCCGCCCCGAAGTGGTCATCAGCCTGCCAGAAGGCGTGCGCCCCGAGATACCCGCCGAATCGAAACCTTTTGCCAGCGGGCAAACCGTTCGGGTGATCAGCCCACCTTATAAATCGATGGTAGGTACATTGACCAATCTGCAGGCCGGTTTATCGGTCTTGCCGAGCGGGCTTCGCGCGGAAACAGCCGGTGTTCGTCTGGCGAATGGTGATATCGTCCAGATTCCCCTGGCTAATCTTGAGGTAATTAAGTGAAGGTCGGGTAGAATAGGGTTGTGTGAGGAGAGCGAACGATGGCCTTTACAGACATGAACGACATTGAAAACGAGTTGGGTGAGGAAAAGCCGCCAGAGAGGAATGGCAACCGCACATTTCTGATCATCGCCGGCACTTTAGGTGGGATCATGGTTTTGGCACTGCTCTGCATCGCCGGCCTCGCCTTATATCGCTACTTGCCCAGCCAACAGGCAGCCCAGGTGGCAAAAGCTACCCAGGCTGCTCAAGATACAGCTGTGGCGCTCTCTGCCAGCCAGACAGCTTCCTTACCAACCGCCACAGCTACACGCCGCCCTACATCAACCCCCACCAACACTCCCATGCCTACCAATACACCGGTCGTCGTAATCGTTCCGACCAAATCACCGACCATGGATGTGGCTGTAGCCACCCGCAATGCCTTGCTCACCCAAACTGCGGTTCACTCAATGGTCACCATCACCTCGGCGGCGCCTACCAGCACCGCACCTATCAATGCTACTTCAGTGTCTCAGCAACCCACCTCAACCTTGCCCAGAGCTACCTCAACAGCCCTGCCAGGCACTGGTATCGCTGACGAGTTGGGCACTCCTGGACTGGTTGCGGCAGCATTTGCTCTGGTGTTGGTGATCTTTGTTGTACGCAAGTTACGCACCGCTCTCTAGCAGGATTGCCCATTAAACACAAATCGGGATCCATCAATAAAAAGGATCCCGATTTTTTATTTTTTTTCTGCTATACCACCAGGGTAGCTATCTTTTCACCGTATCCCAGTAGGGCCCGCACCATTTCCGGGCTGCGTCCCTCGGCGTATACCCTCAACACCGGTTCTGTGCCGGATGGCCGGATGAGCATCCATGAGCCATCTGCAATCATGTACTTGACCCCATCTACGGTGGATATATCGCTTACTTTTTCTCCGCCAATCTCTGCCGGTGCTTCTTCCACCAACATACGGCTCATGACCTGCTTCGAGACCGGATGGCTTAAGCGCAAGTCAGTACGTTGATAAAAAGAGGGACCTACTTCCCTCAGCAAATCTTCCACTAGCTCGTAAAGGGTCACCCCCGATTCTGCCACAATCTCGAGCAGCAGCAGGCCCATGATAATCCCATCGCCTTCCGGGATATGCCCATGGAAGGATATACCCCCCGATTCTTCCCCACCAATCAACACATCGCCCTTGAGCATGTAATCGGCAATATGGTTGAAACCAACAGGGGTCTCATACATGGGAAGATCGTAGCGCTTTGCCAGCCGGTCGATCATGCTGGTGGTGGAGACGGTGCGGATGACCGGCCCACGCCAGCCGCGTTTTTCAACCAGGTATCGCAGAGACAATGCCATGATCCTATGTGGATCGACGAAATTTCCCCGCCCGTCCATTGCTCCGATACGGTCGGCATCGCCATCGGTGACTAACCCCAGGTCGCCCATCCCCATGCTGATGGCGCTGGCCAGCGCTCCCAGGTAGCGTCCGATTGGCTCGGGATGTACCCCACCAAAGCCAGGGTTAAGCTCGGCACGTATCTCCTGCACTTCACAGCCGGTACCCTGCAGGATGCCCTTGATCACCCCTCGTCCTGAGCCATACATTGAGTCAACCACCACACGCTGTGGGTGTTCGGCAATCAGGTCGAAGTTGATCAGCTTGCGCAGGTGGTCATAATACGATGGAAGGGGGTTAAAGCGCTGGATGAGACCAGTCTGGCGCGCCTGATCAAAATCCATCTGGTTTGGACCACGGCTACGCTCCTCGTTGTCATTCAGATAGACTTCCACTCTGCGGCACTGTTCGGGCAGTGCCGAGCCGCCGTAAGCGGCTTTCAGCTTCACCCCGTTGTAGCGGGGTGCATTATGCGAGGCAGTGATCATCACACCGCCGATGGCACCTTGCTGGCGTACAGCGAATGAAATGACCGGCGTAGGCGCATCGGATTGTGCTAGCAATACTTTGTAACCATTTGCAGCCAGCACCCGCGCCATGTCGGCTGCGTAGCGGTCGGAGAGGAAACGTGTATCAAAACCCACCACCATCTTGTGCATGTCAATCTCGCTTAAGTCGGTATTGCTATTCAGCCAATGCTCTGACCCGACTGCATCCGCGATTGCCTGGCCCACCAGGCGCAAGTTGTGAAAGGTGAACGTATCTGAAATGACTGCCCGCCAGCCATCGGTTCCAAAATGGATGGGCATGAAAACATCCTCCTGTTTGTAAATAGGGTGGGTTTATTCTATCACAAGCTAATCTCTCAGCTGGAGATACCACCAATACCCCGGCTCATCGGAAGCATTGATTCAAAAGAAAAGCAATGTTCATGCTAGAATCAGGTTATGCCCGGTAATCACCAACAGCTGATCGCCATACTCCAAAAGCTCAGCTTATTTGCTGGCCTGAACGATGGCCAGCTGGAGCAGGTGGCTGGTTATATCCACCCTTTAAACATGAAGGAGGGTGATACCCTTCACCTGGAAGGCACGAAATGCCCATTTTTTATTATCGTTTCGGGTAAGCTGCGTTTCACATCCCTTAAGAAGGGCATCGAGATTGGTGGTTATTCCTTGAGGGCAGGCGATTTTTGCGGTGCCGATGTCGTGCTGCGGGGAAAACCTCAAACATTTAACCTCACAGCCTTGCAACCTGCTTTGTTGTTCAGCATCCAGGTGGATAGGCTGCGTTTATTGGTCAATGCCATCCCATTGCTTACTAAAAACATTAAAAAGCAGGCGGCCTGGTACACCCTAATCCATTCAAAGCCATTTGCCTGGCTGGGGGAGGAAGAGACGGTAAAGGTTATCTGCCGTAAACATCCAGCCTACCTGTTGGTTCTGGAGCTTGGGCCATTGCTGGCATCTTGGGCTGGGTTGTTGGTGATCTTGTTTGCTTCGCAGCTAGCTACCACTTCATTCCGTGTGGTGGCGGGCTGGTTTGGCGCAGCGGTGGTGGCTGCCGCTTGCCTTTGGGCGATATGGCGGTTTTATGATTGGGGCAATGATTATTACATCCTCACCGATGAGCGCATCGTCTGGTTGGAGCGCACGGTGGCTATATATGACAGCCGGCAGGAAGCACCCTTGGTGGCGATTAAATCTGGAGAGACCAAATCGGGCCTGGTCGGGCGCTGGTTGGGTTATGGAGACCTGATCAACGAGACATTCATGGGGCAGATATTTTTCCGCCACATCGGGAATCCCGCTCAAATCAAGAGCCTGGTAGATACGGAGCGCAGGCTGGCCCTCGAGCGCCAGATGTCAACGGATATCCATACCATCGAGGGAAAGATCAGAGAGAAAATCGAGCCATCCCAGGCAGCTACCGTGCCTGTCAACGTGAATGATCAAGTCATGGAGACGCAACCCAACACTCCCTCCCGGCAGGAGACTCAGTTCCTGCCGGAGAAAATCTCATTCTGGCAGGCCTTACTGGCGCGTTTCCAAATGCGTCGCGAAGTAAACGGGGTGATCACCTACCGCAAGCACTTCTACATTCTGTTTCGAATGACCCTTGTACCGGCCGGTTGCACGCTGGCTGCAATCTTTGCCACCAGCCTGTTGTATGCCTGGCGCGTGCAGGGCTTAATCAGTCTATGGTCCCCAGGCACAATCCTGCTCGCGGGTGTTGGGTTAACGGTATCGGCTTTCCTGTGGTGGTTGTATAAATTCATCGATTGGAGCAATGATATTTACCGGCTCACCCCTGAAAAGATCATTGATAGTGAGCGCAAGCCCCTTGGAGATGAGATCACTAAATCCGCTCCACTTGAAAACATCATCGGTTTGGATTACGAGCGGCTCGGTTTTTTGGGTGTGGTGCTGAATTTCGGCAATGTGATGATTAATATCGGCACCGAAAACAAATTTATTTTTTACGGCATCCATAATCCAGCCAGGGCTCAGAGCGATATTTTCCAATACATGTTTGAACGGCGTCGCAAGAAGCTGAAGTCAGATACCATGCAAGAGCAGGAACGCGTCTCCAGCTATATTGCTGCCTACCATCGCCAGGTGGAAGACCTGCATCGACCGAAAGAACCTCCCCAAATTTGACCAAATTAGGGTAAAATATTCGCCATGACTGTCAGAGAAATTGTTGCACTCCCGCAGGCCATCCTGCGGCACAAAGCTCATAAAGTAAGTGATTTTGGACCCGGCTTCCAATCGCTTGTGGATGATATGGTGGAAACCATGCGCCAGGCGCCTGGTGTCGGCCTGGCTGCCCCTCAGGTGGACGAGTCCCTCCGCTTAGCCGTGATCGAATTTGGTGATGAAGAGGACGAGGAAGTGCCGCCGAAACTCTATGTGATAGCCAACCCCCAGATCACACGCACATCTTCCGATACGCTGGTGGGCACTGAAGGCTGCCTGTCTATCCCAGGCATCCAGGGGGATGTGGAACGCTTTGCTGCAGTCACGGTGAAAGGCTTGAACCGCCAGGGCAAACCGATGACGGTCAAGGCCAAAGGCTGGCTGGCGCGCATTTTCCAACACGAGATCGACCACCTGGATGGGATTTTGTTTGTCGACCGGGCAGAAAAGGTCTGGCAGGCTGCCGAGCACCAGGGTCAGGTCAGTCCAGACCGGGTATAAGCTGCTCTAAAGCTAGTTCTCTCCATTTATTTGCAACTGCTCTCTTTGATATAATCTAGGTAAGTTTGGAAATGCCACGGCCACCCAAATCCGTGGCATTTACATGATTGTCTGAGGCAATGCAGCTTACCCATCTATCATTGACTAATTTCCGCAACTTCACCCGCCTGGATATGGATGTGCCCGGTGGGACGGTCATGTTGGTGGGCGATAATGCTCAGGGCAAGACGAGCCTGCTGGAAGCGATCTATTTTCTGGCGACCTTGACATCATTTCATGCCAGCAGCGACAAGCAGCTGATCAATTTTATTGAAGCCCGGCAGAACCTGGCCGTCGGGCGTATCGTCGGCGATTATACGCGCGGCAGCGAACATCACCGCCTGGAAGTGCGCATCATCCAGGAGCCGAATGGTCAAAATGGCAGCACCCATCTGCGCAAGGAAATTTTGCTGGATGGGGTGAAGCGCAAAGCCGGTGAAGCCATTGGTCAATTTAATGCAGTGCTATTTCTGCCCCAAATGATGGGAGTGATCGAGGGCGGTCCAGAGGAGCGGCGGCGCTACCTCAACCTGGCTTTGGCGCAGGTCATTTCACATTACCAGTCTGCCCTGGCTGAATATAATAAGGCTCTTCTGCAGCGCAATGCTCTGCTCAAGCTGCTGTTCGAGCGCAAGGGGGATGTCTCCCAGCTCGAGTATTGGGACGATCAGATCGGCACCTTTGGGGCCCAGATCATCCATGCCCGCATTC
Source organism: Anaerolineales bacterium (assembly GCA_003105035.1). NCBI lineage: Bacteria > Bacillati > Chloroflexota > Anaerolineae > Anaerolineales > Anaerolineales bacterium. The sequence continues at coordinate 18,450 of PQAL01000043.1, forward strand.
GGGCGGTGCAGGAGCTGGAGAAACTGGCTGCCCGTACCCATCGTGAGCTCACCCACGCCAACGAGATCCTGCGTTTGAGTTACCAGCCGGCTTATGATCCAGTACCCCAAAAACCTGGTCAGCTGGCCCTGTCTCTGGATGCACCGGTCGACCGCAGTGGCTTTACGGTGGAGCAGATCCGCAGAGGGTTCATCGACTGTTTGCACAAACTGCGCTCTGAAGAGATTACCCGGGGTGTTACCACCTTTGGGCCACATCGCGACGAGCTGCGCTTCCTGGCGAACGGGATCGATCTGGGCACCTACGGATCGCGCGGCCAGGTGCGCTCTGCAATTCTGGCGCTTAAGATTGCTGAGGTAGCCTGGATGCATGCCAAAAGCGGTCATTGGCCCGTTATGCTGCTCGATGAAGTGCTGGCGGAGCTGGACACTCAGCGCCGTTATGACCTCCTCGAACGGCTGACTCAGACGGAGCAGGTGTTGTTGTCCACTACCGATTTGGATTTGTTCACTCCTGAATTTGTCCATCAGGCCGTTGTCTGGCACGTGGCCAATGGCAGGGTGGAAAAGGATTGATGAGGGGTTATAGAGGTTGCTTGGCAGGCATGCCCACCTTACGGGGGTAGGCAGCGGGGGTGGCAGCAACTTTATCGATCACCACCAGATAGCGTTCTTCAACCACGCCGGGCAGGGTGACCGGCAGGAGCTGGCGCAGGTGTCCCCCCAGCATGCGCAGGGCATGCTCGGCAGCATGGGCTTCGGCCGGGCCACTTTCGCCTTTCATTGCCAGCACCGTGCCTCCCACGCGCACCAGGGGTAGCAGATATTCTGCCAGGACGGGCAGGATGGCAACCGCCCGGGCGACCGCCCAATCATACTGTTCACGATAATTCTGGTCCTGCCCTAACACCTCGGCGCGTTCCTGGACGACCTCCACCTCGGGTAAGGCCAGGATCTTCACCACGTGCCGGCAGAACTCTGCTTTTTTCCCAACCGATTCCACTAAGGTTAGCTGAACCTTCGGATACAGGATCTTAATCGGGATTCCCGGGAAACCTGCCCCGGTACCAACGTCAATAAACCGCCCAAAGGCCGATTCACGCATCACTAGCAGGCAGGTAAGCGAGTCAAGGAAGTGCTTGATATGAATTTCATGCGGGTTGCGGATGGCGGTCAGGTTGAAGCGTGTATTCCAATCCAGAAGCTCGCGCTCATACAGCGACAGGGCGGCTAGTTGGGAACGTGTCAGGTGAATGTCCAGCTTTTGCTGGGCATATAGAGCCAATTCCTTCATTGTTTAGATTATACACGCTCCATCTGCCTGGCATGAAGCTTGCAACACCGCTGGTCATGAGCCTTCGAGGGAACCCTGGCATGCATCTTGTGAAGATGTTTCTCCGCACGGTTGCGCTGCTGGCATTGCTGATCCTTGCTGATGTTTCGGTCGCTCAAGGGGATAATTTGCCAGATTCTGCCAATATTGCCAGTGTGCACGGGCACCCACAAAAACATTCCCTTTCATGTGAAGCCCGCTCTGCAGCCGACCTGGCTGCATACTGGGGTATTAGCTTGGGTGAAAATGAATTCCTGGGGGTTCTACCGCGTGCCGATAATCCCGAACAGGGTTTTGTGGGCAATCCGGACGACCCCTGGGGTTATATGCCTCCCCACAGCTATGGTGTGCATGCTGGCCCGGTGGCGCAGACCCTCGGGGAATTCGGGTTGCAGGCCAATGCCCATAGCAACCTCGGTTGGGATGACTTGCGGGGAGAAATTAATGCAGGTCACCCGGTCATCGTGTGGGTCATTGGGCAGATGTGGCCAGGGAACGTGGTGGAGTACCAGGCCCCTGACGGCAGCACTTCGCTGGTGGCTGCCTATGAGCACACCATGATCCTCATCGGCTACAGCTCCGATAGTGTCCAGGTCCTCGACTCCTACTCGGGTCAATATCAGACCTACCCCCTCAGTACATTCTTACAATCTTGGGCGGTGCTTGGCAATATGGCCGTCTTCAGCTCAGGTGAGCCACCTGTCGCCGCGTCTGCTCCAGCGGAGGCTGCCCTAACACAACCCGCCACAACGGAGCCCGCGAGTGAGACCTATACCGTGCAACCCGGTGATTACCTGACCAAGCTGGCGATACATTTCGGCACCACCTGGCCGGTGTTAGCCGAGTTAAATGCGATTCCGTATCCTTATGCGATCTACCCGGGCCAGGTGCTGCAGCTGCCTCCTGCTGCGGTTGTTTTAGCACAGCTGGATAACGCCGCCCCTTCCCCCGAGCAATTGCTGGCTGAACCGGTGATCGAGGTGGTGAATTTCGAAGTGCGCCTGCCGCTTGTGGTGCGCGATCAGGATGTGCGTACTACTCAAACCACGGCTGGCCTCTCCTCGTCGACCAAACCTACCCAGGGTAACAATGCTCCCACGCCACCGGATAGTGGAAACGGGCCTGCCAACCTTGCGGTGGATTGGACATTGCTGGCCCACTTGAGAGAGATGGTTTTCCCTTCATTGGTTAAACCAACCGATGCCCTTGTGCTCAGGTAAAGCCTGACAAGCACCTGGACGAGGATATTCTCATCGCTATTTGCCAATAAAATATAAAAGCTGCCTGGTGATTAGCCAGGCAGCCCTTGATTTTAGAAACACCTATGCTTCAGGGGATGCCGGAGGGGTTGGCTTTGGCCTGCGTATCTTTCGGACCAGAGCTACAATGCCCCAGACAATCAGGCCGATCGGTACGAAGATAATCAGCAGGACGGGGACATATAGGATGATGGCACGTATAGCGAAATTCGTCAGCGACTGCAAGGCGTGGATCAAAGACTGCAGGGCTTGCTTGGCCACCCCACCAGGCTGCCAGCCGGCAATGGTGATGGGCTGCATGGCGGCATTAGCGATCAGCTGTACGGAGATGGAAGATAGTGCGGCTGACTGCTCATAATACTTCATCTGGCCCTTGATCAGCTCTATCTGTTCGCGCACCGACACCAGCTGTTGGTAAACCGAGAGGACATCCTCAGTTTTAACTGCTGAATCCATGATTTCCTGGAGCTGATTTTCAGCCGCTTGCAGGTTTACCAGGCGTGAATTCAGGTCGGTGTACTCCGCAGTCACATCCTGGCTTGATTCGTTTTCGCTGATGATCGGTTGGGTGGTTTCAGCCTTGATGGTCGTCAAGGCTTCCGCCAGGCGTTCGGCTGGTACCCGGATGGCCATGTTAACTTGTGGGACCTTCACACCATTCTCCAGGCTTTGTTGGTACATGTCGGCGTTGACGACGAATCCCCCCATCGCTTCAGCCATGCGTGAAATGTTGTCCATTGATTTGAGCGGATCATCCACTGCCATGGACAGGGTCGCGTTCTTGATCACCAGCCGTTCGATATTCGCAGTTGGCTGATCTAGGGCGTACGCACTTTTATCTGCGGATGGTTGGACTCCCTGGACCGATTCATTCACCGTTATCCCGCTTACTGAAGGTGCCTCAGCTACCCTAAGGTTTTGAGCTGCAGGGGAACAGGCGCTCAGTAGCAATCCGAATATTACCAGTGCAATCGAGATTTTTTTTATCATTGGCTCCTCCTTAGATGAATGACTAGGCTTAAAACGTCCCCGGTCATGCTATTGTTCCCCATCCACGATTTGATATTACAGATTCTACCAACCTGCCGAAAGCCTGCTAATATGCCTCTCAGGCAAGTTCTCACGGCGCATGCGCTCTTGCACGTCCTGGATATCATAGCTCACCCGGTGCCACTCCCAGGTTAAATCATCCATATTGAGGATGGCATAAGCGGAGCGCGCATCACGGTCGCGCGGCTGCCCGACCGACCCTGGGTTGAGGATGGCCCGCGGGGCCAAGGTCATTTGTGAGACGTGTTCAGGCACGATCAGCTGGGCGGTCAGCCGGTCGTCAGGCAGGTAATATAACACTGGCAGGTGTGTGTGGCCAACAAAACAGTAGGGGGTGTCGAAGAACTCGAAGCTGATCGTGGCAGAACGGGTATCCAGCAAATATTCCCAGATTGGTTTGAAAGGGCTGCCATGCACCAGGGTGATATAGTCGAGTTTGATCCGCTCAGGTAGGTTTTTTAAATACTCCATGTTGGCCAGGGTAAGGCGTTCCTGCGTCCATAGGACGGTCTTGCGTGCGTCCGGGTTGAAAGCATCCACTTCGATGGCCCCCACTGCAGCGGCATCGTGATTCCCCATGATGCACTGCAGGTTGCTGAGCCCGCGGATACGCTCGATGCATTCGTTGGGGTTAGGGCCATAACCGACCAGGTCCCCCAGGCACCAGGCGGCGTCGAACTCCCCGGCGTCCGCTAAAACTGCTTCGAGGGCATTGAGGTTCGCATGAATATCAGAGATGATTAGGGTTCGCATGGGTTAATGGTAGCATGATTTTTAGCTTTGAGCAATCAACGACTGGTTATCAGCTTTGTTAGGACAAACCCTGGAATTATGATTTGGATGATTAATTGATTACTATGATTATGAGAGAAAATCATAGTCCATCATCAAATCATTCCAATCATAGTTCAGACCATTCTCGGTGGCCCTTGGCGCAGGCGAGCAGCTGCGTCTTCTTCGCTTGTCTCCCATAAGCCTTCGATCCACCAGGTGGCCCCCGCTTCTGCCCATTGGTTGACCTTTTCAATGGCTTCTTCCTGGTTAAGCTCAGCGCGGTTTCCTTCAACCACATAGTCAAATGGTGTGGTCAGGCTTCGGTTGGCATCGATGTAATCTTTCATCTGGCGCAGGTCAGTCGGGGTAACGGCCTCAAATTCGCCTGTGCTGTTCATCTTCTGAGGCAACAATCCGTCGCACTTGAGGATGCGGCGCATCGATTTCATGCGCGGCCAGATACCCGGTACCCACATGGGGATGCGCGGCTGCTGGATGGGCTTTGGGGGATAGTAGCTCTCATCCAGCTCGGTTAGCTTAATGTGGTAATGCTTGCCATCATAATCGAACGGTATACGCTGGAAAAGCAGGGTCAGGATGTCGATGGTCTCGTCCAGCATGCCGGCGCGGGCTTTTTTATCCGTTGGCTCATCGGGGAAGGCTTGCCAACCCATCCAGACTGCCCCGGCACCGAGGCCGAGTATCAGGCGGCCGTCTGATAGTTGATCCAGGGCAATTGACTCGCTGGCCAGTTTCCACGGGCGGCGCAAGGGCACTGGGATAACCATGGTGCCCAGGCGGATGCGCTTAGTGGTCATGGCTGCCGCTGCCAGGCACACCATCGGGTCTTCTAGCCAGATGGCATCTCCCAGGAAGATGCCATCCCAACCCGCTTCTTCAGCGATACGCGCCAGACGGGCAGCCGCTTTTGCGCTGCCGTAGGGCAAAGCAGCTCCAAATTTCATGGCATCCTCCTGTTCAGGTCGGAGCATGTGCTCTTTGGGTTAAAATTACTGGGATCCTGCCTGAAAGCACCTGTGCCCGGGTCAAACGCCTGCTGTGGTCAATGAATCCACCAGCTTGGAGATCAAGGCCGTCAGCTCGGGGTAGCTGACTTCAAAGTGGCAGATGGCATCATCCAGGCGACCAACGATACCCGGGTGCACATCCAGTGGAGCTTCTCCCGAACGCTCAAGCAGATCGCGAATATCCCCATCGATGTCCTTTAATAACTCAGTACCCTTTTCGTCAACCTGTTGGAGGTTATTAATCTCATCATGCAGTTGTTGGAGAAGATCGCGTGATTTATTGTCGTTCATTGGGATTTATCTCCTTTACATGAGGAATGATTTATTCTAGCATTAAATGAGCCTGGTGGGGGTGTTTCTGGCTTCCGGGTTGATCATTGCTCCCCGTCCTTGAAATGTTTTGTCCAGCACTACATAAAATTGGAAAGCTAATCGGTTTGAGAGGTAGGTTGCCACACCTGGTAAAGTCCCAGGCGGCCGTTCTCGCCGTCCGAGAGGAAACTGTCGAGGATGGTAAACCCGGCTGCATGCGCCAGATGCTCCAGTTCAGTTTCAGAAAAATGATGTACATAGCGTAGGCCTGTGCCACCCTGCCTCCAGTCCAGCAGGTAATCTCCCGGGTCGAGATCGTTTGCGGATAAACCGACGGTCTCCCAGGGTAGTACCCGGGCAGCCAGGCGGGAGCTGTTCAAAAACTGCCATTCGGAATGAATGAGGCGCCCCTCAGGTGCAAGCAGAGAGTGTGCTTTGTTCAGGATTTGCTGGCGAGTTTTTGTGCCTGGAAGGTGGTGCAGCACGGCAAACGCCAGGATGAAATTGAATCGGCTGCCTGCCAGCCCAGCATCCCATGTAGCGCTTGATAGGTCGGCCAGTTGGAAGTGGAAATCAGCTGGCTGGTCAGCTGCAGCTTGCTCAAGCAGGGCAGGTGAAAAATCTAGCCCGGTGTAGGCGCCCGCGTGGCCACAGCGGGCCAGCTCATGGGCCAGCTCTCCGTTCCCGCAACCCAGGTCAAGCAAGTTAGCGGACGGTTCCACAAGCTCAAGAATGCGTAGCACTCCTGGCTGCAGCCGGTGGCGGGTTGCTGAGAAGGGCACGGCGAAGGTCTGGTAGAATTGCCGGTTGAGGTCAAGCAGGAGTGAAATGGTGGTAGGATTCACGTTTGTATTGGTTCGAAGCTCTGTAAATATTATAGCCTAATCAGCTATTCAGGTTTAGCAGGCAGGTATGGATCGAGAAAACTGGCTAAAATCACGCCAATATACCCCGCAAATGCTCGAGCAAGCCTGTGAGGTGCTGGAAGAAGTGAGGCGTGGCGCCCCGGTGGATAAAGCCCTGCGCCGTCATCCCAGCCCTGCAGGCGGCTACCTTGCCAAGCACGTCTTGGTGGCAGCCTATCGCACGCTGGTCGATTCCGGTGATTGGCAACCGGACCCGGCTGTTTTGGAGCGCATTCGCATGAAACCGGTACGCACCCTTTCGGGTGTGACCACGGTGACTGTGCTGACCAAGCCCTACCCCTGCCCGGGAAAGTGTATCTTCTGTCCGACGGATGTACGCATGCCGAAAAGTTATTTGCCGGATGAGCCCGGAGCGCGGCGGGGTGTGGAGCATGATTTCGATCCTTTCGGCCAGGTTTCCAGCCGCCTGCTGGCCCTCGAATCGGTCGGGCACCCCACTGACAAGGTGGAGTTGCTCATCCTGGGTGGCTCGTGGTGCGCCTATCGCCGCAACTACCACGAATGGTTCATCAAACGCTGCTTTGATGCCATGAATGGCCAGGAATCACAGACCCTGGTAGAGGCCCAGGCACTTAACGAAACCGCCGCTAGCCGGAATGTGGGCTTGGTGATTGAGACCCGCCCGACCGACATCAAACCCTCTGAGCTCCGCTGGCTGCGTCAGTTGGGTGTCACCAAGGTGCAGATGGGAGCGCAGAGCCTGGATGATCGCCTTCTCCAGCTGAACCAGCGCGGCCATTCCCTGGCCGATACGAAATACGCGGTGGCTTTGCTCAGGGCGGCTGGTTTCAAGGTCGTGCTGCACTGGATGCCGAACTTGCTGGGTGCTACACCCGAATCTGACCGTGTGGATTTCGCCCGCTTGTGGGATGACCTGTGCCCGGATGAGATCAAGATTTACCCCACCCAGCTGCTGGCGAATGCTGAGCTCTATGAATACTGGAGGCGAGGCGAATATACCCCGTATACCACCGAAGAGCTGATCTGCCTGATCGCTGACCTCAAACCTACCATCCCACGTTACTGCCGGGTGAACCGGGTCGTGCGTGACATCCCCTCCGATAACGTGGTGGAGGGTAACAAGCGCACCAGCCTTCGCCTGGACGTCCAGGAAGAGCTGAAACGCAGGGGCACTGCTTGCCAGTGCATACGTTGCCGGGAAGTAGGTAAGCAAGCAGTGGCAACCGACACCTTGCAGTTGGATGACCTGGTTTACACCGCAGGCGGCGCAGAAGAGCATTTCTTATCATTTGTAACCCCCGAGGATAAGCTGGCGGGCTTTTTACGCTTATCCCTACCCGGAGCAAACGCTCCTTCGCCTGATTTTTCAGACCTGGAAGATGCAGCCATCATCCGCGAAGTGCACGTATTTGGGCAAAGTCTGGCGGTGGGCGCAGAGCAGGACGGGGCTGCCCAGCACGCCGGTTTGGGGACGGTGCTGCTCCAACGCGCCCAGGAGATTTCCCTTGAAAGGGGGTTTAAACGCCTGGCAGTCATCTCCGCCATCGGTACCCGGCTGTATTATCTGGAGCGGGGGTTCAGTAGGGGTGAGTTTTATCTTATTAAAGAGGTGAATAATTTGTGACAGAATGCACTTGTAAAGGGGGATAATGGTCATTTGTGATGATGGAAAATATTTGTCAAAATACAAGGGCTGCATTCCATATGTATTTAATAATGAGTCGCCAAACAACATAATTCATTAAGGAGGAGCTTTGCAATGAGTCCGAAAGGTGGTTCACGTCCATTTGTCCCATCCAAGCTAAATTTGCGCATTCCTGTCCCTTCAGATATTGATATTGCCCAGGAAGCCGTGCTAAAACCTATCTCGGTGATCGCAGAGGAAGTTGGCCTATTGCCCGAGGAGCTCGAATATCATGGTGAGTATAAGGCCAAGGTACGCTTGAGTGTATTGGAACGCCTCAAGGACGTGCCCGACGGCAAATATATCGAAGTCACCGCCATCACTCCCACGCCGCTGGGCGAGGGTAAAAGCACCACTATGATGGGCTTGAGCCAGGCGCTGGGGGCATTCCTGGGTAAGAGAGTGTTCACCTGCATCCGCCAGCCATCACAAGGTCCGACCTTTGGCATCAAGGGTGGGGCAGCAGGCGGTGGCTACAGCCAGGTGGTGCCCATGGAAGATTTCAACCTGCACTTGACGGGTGACATCCATGCCATCACCGCTGCCAACAACCTGCTGGCAGCGGCTATTGATGCGCGCATGCTGCACGAACGGGCTACGCCTGACGATGAGAAGCTCTTCAACGCCCTGTGCCCAGCGGATAAGACGGGGGCGCGCAGGTTCTCCATTTCCATGCTTCGCCGACTTAAAAAGCTGGGGATCAACAAGACTGACCCGAACGAGCTGACTGTAGAGGAACGCAAGCGCTTTGCCCGGCTGGATATTGACCCGGCCAACATCACCTTCCGCCGTGTAGTGGATACCAATGATCGCCTTCTGCGCACCATCACGATTGGGCAGGGGCCTGAAGAAGCGGGCAATGAGCGCCAGACCGGCTTCGACATCACCGTGGCCAGCGAGATCATGGCTATCCTAGCCCTCACCACCGACCTGGCCGATATGCGCGACCGTATGGGGCGCATTGTGATCGGTACCAGTACGGCTGGTGAAGCCGTCACCGCTGAGGATTTAGGCGTGGCAGGCGCCATGACCGTCTTAATGAAGGACGCCATCATGCCCAACCTGATGCAGTCGTTGGAAGGCACACCCGTGTTTGTTCATGCCGGGCCTTTTGCCAATATTGCCCATGGGCAGAACTCGATCATCGCCGATAAGATCGCCCTCAAGCTGGCGGATTACGTGGTAACTGAATCAGGCTTCGGGGCCGATATTGGCATGGAAAAGTTCTTTGACGTCAAGTGCCGCACCTCCGGCTTGATCCCCCAGGTGACGGTGATTGTGGCCACCGTGCGGGCACTGAAGATGCACGGCGGTGGACCCAGGGTGGTGGCGGGAAAGCCGCTGGATCATGCCTACACGACTGAGAATTTGGACCTGCTGCGAGCTGGCTTGGGGAATATGCAGCACCACATCCGCAACGCCAAAAAGTTTGGTGTGAACGTAGTGGTGGCGGTTAACTCCTTCAAGGACGACACCGACGCCGAGGTGGAGCTCATCCGCCAGGCAGCTGCGGAAGCAGGGGCTGAAGATGCGGTGGTGTGCCGGCACTGGATGGAGGGCGGTAAGGGCGCCATCAAGCTGGGTGAGGCTGTCATCAAGGCTGCCGAAAAACCGACTAACTTCAAGTTCCTGTATCCCCTGGAGTGGTCGATCAAGCAGAAGATCGAGATCATCTGCAAGGACATCTACGGGGCTGATGGCGTGGAGTACACACCCGAAGCCGAACGGAAGATCGCGCTGTACAACAAGCTGGGCTTCGACAAGCTCCCGCTGTGCATGGCCAAGACCCACCTCAGCCTGAGCCACGACCCCGCCTTGAAGGGCGTGCCCAAGGGTTACAAGATCCCCATCCGCGACATCCGCGCCTCCGTGGGGGCGGGCTTCCTGTACCCGTTGCTGGGCGAGATGCGTACCATGCCCGGCTTGCCTACCCGGCCCGTGTTCTATGACGTCGACCTGGACCTGGAAACCGGGCGCGTGTTAGGCCTGTTCTAAACAGGTTAATAACCTTCGTGGGCGGCAAACCTCGCCGCCCACGCTTTATTTAATGACAGGATGTTGACGAATGTTCGGGGATTGTCAAATAACTAAAAATGCACGTAGATGGCCTGATACTGCCACTGGATGCAGCTATCGAGCCACGAGGGAAAGGACCATGGATAGGATGATCAGCACGCCAATCACACCCATCACAATCTGGTAAGTGCGCAGGTTGCGCTGCTGCCCCTTGGAGAGTGAGTTCTTTTTTGCCATACCTTGCTCCTAGGTTATCGATTATAACCTTTAATCCTAGATTCACCAATAACTCTATTAAAAAATTAAAAATCGCTCAAGCAATCAGCAGGCAGTTTTGTTCCACTGCCGCCAGTGGTGCAAATAGGCGTACATACTCCTCGATCTGGCGCAAGTGCGACTGGATTTGATCTTGTGGCACACCTGCCGGGGCATAGGTGACATATAAAACATCACGCGTCTGGGCTGAAATTGGGGAACGGTTATCCTGACCATACAGGATCGTGCAGCATATGCCATGCGGGTCGCGCATCACCATGTCTCCTGGGCGGATAGGTTTATGCTCACCATACATATTTACCATCTCATCACCCAGGTGTGAGACATCCATCACGACTGGCTGCTCTAGCTTCGCCCCATCATGCCCGGCGGTTAAGACCAGGCTGCTCACCTCGGCGGTGAAATTGGCATCTACCAGCGGCGATACATCCGGCAGGTTCCGAGACTTTAAGACGATTGATTCTACCTGTAGAAGCACATGATAGGTCTTGTCGAAGTGCCGGTAATACTTCTCGTAGGCTGCCATAACCGGCAGCGCCAGGAAATCCTGGCGGCTGTAGCCTGCGTAATGGCTGCGCAAACGGGCTTCCGTCTCACGTTTACGTTGGTTGAGCTCCGCGCTGGGTGAAGTGTTCACCACGCCCGATAATTCCAATAACCCGATCGCTGCCCCCGGGTGAGCTGCTCTCCATTCTGGCGTGGCAGAGACGTTAATCATCTCGAGTCATTCCTCCAACCTCTCCGGTCATAGGTTCTCCTTGACCGCCTGTGCCAGCTTCTCAGTCATGCCTTTGACTGACTCGAGTTCTTCGATGGGCGCTTCGCGGATGCCGTCGATATCGCCAAAACGAGCCAACAGCGCTTTGCGGCGGCTCGGACCGATGCCGGGTATGGAATCGAGCTGCGAAGCTACCCCGGCTTTATCGCGCCGGTTGCGGTGGGCGGTGATGGCGAAGCGATGCGCTTCATCGCGCACGCGTTGGATCAGGTACAGGGCCTGCGAGTGACGTGGCAGTACGATGGGTACCGCTTGCTCGGGTACGAACAGTTCTTCATTTTGCTTGGCCAGGCCTGCGACGAAGAACTTGCCAGTGAGCTCGAATTTCTCCAGCACTTTCACCGCCCGTCCCAGCTGGCCCTTGCCGCCATCGACGATCAGCAGGTCGGGCAGGATGGCAAAGGCAGGGTCGGGTTTCTCGCCCGGGTTTTCAGCCAGCTCCTGGGCAGCTTTCCAGCGGTTGAAACGCCGGGTGAGCACTTCCTCCATGCTGGCGAAATCGTCTGGGCCTGCTACGCTGCGGATATTGAACCGCCGGTACAGGTTCTTTTTGGGCACTCCCTGGCCAAAGACCACCATGCTTCCCACTGCAGCAGTCCCCTGGGTGTTTGAGATATCGTAACACTCGATGCGGTTGGGGATGCCTGCCAGGTTCAAATAGGTTTTCAATTCTCCCAGCGATTGCTCCTGGCGGTGGGTATCAGCATGCCACTGGGCTTCCAGGGCTTCCAGGGTGGCAGTTGCGTTCTCGGCTGCCATCTGGATTAGCTCCTGCTGAGGGCCTTCCTTGGGGATATGGATCTCCACTTTTTGACCGCCACGTTTCGTGTTCAGCCATTCGCGGATGATGTTCATTTCCTCGATTTCCTGCGGCAGGAGCACCTGGGCGGGCACCGAGGGGCTCTGGTTGTAAAACTGGGTGATGAAATCACCGATCACTTCCTTATCGGGGGTTTCTTCCGCTCCTTCCATCAGGAAGTATTCGCGCCCGATCAGCTTGCCGTTGCGGATGAAGAATACCTGCAGGCAGGCTTCGCCATTTGTGCGCGCCATGGCGATCACATCCGAATCGATATATTCACTGGAGACGACCTTCTGCTTCTCGACCACCCGCTCGATGGATTGAATCTGGTCGCGCAGGGTTGCCGCCCACTCGAATAGCAGCTGCTCCGAAGCCTGTTCCATCTCCACCCTCAGGCGCGACACGATGGGCTCGGTATGTCCTTCCAGGAACTGGCCCAGGTCGTCGATCATTTGCCGGTAGCCAGCCTGGTCGATCTTCCCGATGCACGGGGCGCAGCATAGCTTGATGTCATAATAAAGGCAGGCCCGTTCATCCTTGCCGGTGATCACCCGGTCGCAGGTCAGGTAGGGGAAAATGTGGCGCAGCACATCCAGGGTTTGATGCACCGCCCACACGCTGGTGTAGGGTCCGTAATAACGCGAGCCATCCTGCACCATCTGCCGCGTCACCGTCAGCTTGGGGAAGGGATCATTCCAGTGTACCTTGATGTATGGGTAGCTCTTATCGTCCACCAGCCTTACGTTGTAATGCGGCCGGTATTTTTTGATCAGGTTCATCTCGAGGATCAGTGCCTCGAGTTCCGAACCAACTACGATCCACTCGATCTCCGCGATGTGACTGACCAGTTTGCGCGTCTTGCGGTCCTCCTGGGCGCTGGAGTGAAAATACGAGCGCAGTCGGTTACGCAAGACGACTGCCTTACCGACGTAAATCACTTTTCCGTCGGCATCCTTCATCAGGTAGCAGCCCGGCTTGAGCGGGGCAGTATCTAGGATGCCTTGCAGATGTTCAGATATCTCCATCGGGCTTCGATTTTATCACTCTTGATGGTGGCGGATAAGGGGAGGTGGGATGTATTCAACCTCCATTAATCATGCCTGCTAACTCGGGTGTTGTATAATTGCGCCTGCTGGCGTAGATGCAGCTTATTCAGCCTATTGGAGGATCAGCTTGGATAAACCCTTGGAAGTGCTTGTAGGCGAGATACTATTACAGCATGAATTATGGCTGGCTACTGCTGAATCCTGCACGGGTGGCCTGATCAGCCATCTCATCACCAATGTGGCGGGGTCGTCGGCTTATTACCTGGGGGGTGTGACCGCTTACGCAAACGAAACCAAGGTCCGCCTGCTGGGGGTCAATCCGGAGACTCTCGAGCTGCATGGGGCGGTCAGCGAGCAGACTGTGCTCGAGATGGCCCGTGGCATACGCTATACCCTGGCTGCGGATATTGGCCTCTCGGTGAGTGGCATCGCCGGGCCTGCGGGCGGCACACCCGAAAAACCGGTCGGCACCGTATGGATCGGCCTCAGCGCTGCCAGCGAGAAGATCGCCCGCCACTACCTGTGGTCGGGGAGCCGGTCGTTGATCAAAGAGCAAGCGGCCCAGGCGGGGCTGCAGCTCCTGCTGGAACATCTGCAGAAGGTCTATAAATAAACCGTTGGCGTTTTGAACCATTTCTTGAGTTAGAATCAATATTCAGACTGAAACATGGAACCCATTGAAGTTACCGCCCATTTTGACGACCATGGCACGGTCACCCCGTTGCACTTCAACTGGAAAGGTGGCCATTTCCGGGTTGAATCCACTGGCAAGCGCTGGTCTGATGATACCGGCCTGCACATGCTGGTCATGCTTTCCAGTGGGCAGATTTACGAGCTGGTCTTTAAAGGTATGGAGGGGTGCTGGTACCTCGCCAGGGTTAGCCCGGAACGCCCGGTGATCTAAGCCCATGCCACGCAGGTTAGCTCAAATTTCGCTTGGCATCCTTGTGCTCCTGCTCCTGGGATCATTCCTGGTGCCTCAACCTAGCCAGGCTCAGGCGGGTGACCCCTATGCACTCATCGATGCAGTGAACACCCTGCGGTTGAACAGTGGGCTGACTCCCTACAAGATCGATAACACCCTGATGGCAATTGCCCAATCACACAGTAATTATCAGGCATCCATCGGCAGCGTTAGTCATATCGGGCCAGGTGGCAGCCGGCCGCGTGATCGGGCAGCTGCTGCAGGCTATGGAGGCGGCGCTACGTTTTTTATTTCTGAGAATATTGCTGGCGGGACTGATTTATCGGTGGATGGTGCCGTTCAAATGTGGCTGGGGGATGACCCGCACATCCAAACCATGCTGAGTGGCAATTACCAGGATGTGGGTGCGGGGGTGGCTGTAGCTGATGGTTTCGTATACTACACGCTTGATGCTGCCTATGTTGCCGGAGGATCCTACAGCCCACCTGCCACAACCCGCCCAGGAGGTCCCACCGCCTTGCCATATTATGCCGTGCGAACGGTCACTCCGAATCCGGATGGTTCACTGGTGCATACCGTGATGGCCGGCCAGAACCTGACCCTGATTGCCAAGGGTTACGGCGTCACGGTGGCTGAGCTTAAGGAGATGAACCACCTAACCAGTGATACGATTTACGAGGGCGATATCCTGATCATCCGCCTGGGGAACACACCCGGGCCGACGGGCACACCTACAGGCACTTCCACGCCAACCAAAGTAGCCACTCCCACCCGGAAGCCCACCCGCACGCCTACTGTCACAGCCTCACCGCAGAACACCGATTTCTCTACCCAAACCCCCGACCCGCCCAGCCCGGAGCTGGCCCAACCCGGCTCAGATAGCTTGGGAAATATCCTGGTGGTGGCCATCATCGTAATGGCCGTGGGTGGTGTTGTGCTGATGGTGGCAGGCAGCGTGATCAAGCGCCGCAGGTGAGGGCGGCTAGCCTTCGCGCGGCACCCATAACTTTTGTAATCGTCCGTCAGTGGCTTCGTTTAGCTCATTCCAGCTTGAAATGGGTAGGTCAATTTGCGCCAGGGCTGCCGTGTTCATGTGTTCATTCACATCGGTTAGCAGGGTTAGCAGCTCATCCAGGTCGGGGTTGTGCCCCACGACCAGTACACGCGTCGCTGTATCCGGTAAACGCTGCAGGATATCCAGGTAACAGTCTGTATCCGACAGGTACAGGTCTTGGTATAACTCAATTTCCTTGGCGTAACCGCTTTCCTCTGCCACTGCCTGGGCCGTATCATGAGCGCGGCGGGCAGTTGAGCTCAGGATTAAGTCTGGCACGAGGTCATTGGCCTTGAGGTATTCCCCCACCTTGGGGGCTTCCTTCTTGCCGCGTTTATTCAGTGGCCGCTCATGATCGTTCAATTCTGGCTGTTTCCAGCTTGATTTTGCATGTCGGAGAAGCAGGAGTGTTTTCATAGAATACCCTCGAATATCATTCCTGTACCCATTATAATTGCATCTTGATTTTTTATTGGGATGGTGACGATGATCCGCGCAATCATTTTTGATTTTGATGGCTTGATCTTGGAGACGGAAGAACCAACCTACCAGGCATGGGCGGAAATCTACCAGTCCTTCGGTTTCCCCCTGCCGTTTTCGACTTGGATGGCCAATGTCGGCACCACCCAGGGAGATTTTGACCCGCGCAGTGAGCTGGAACGCCTGGTGAAGGGCAGCCTGGATTGGGAGCAAATCGAGCTCCGGCGGCGCGCGATCGAAAACCAGCTGATAGAAACCCAGCCTGCATTACCCGGGGCAGCCCAGTACCTGCAGGATGCGCGCCGCCTGGGATACAAAGTGGGTATAGCCTCGAATTCCCCCATTGCATGGGTGACGAAATACATGAGTCGCCTGGGCTTGCTAGACTGTGTCGACCGCTTCAGCACTTCCGACTTCGTCAAACATATCAAGCCAGACCCCGAGATTTATCTGAATGCGCTGCAGGCCTTAGAGCTGAGTGCAGCAGACGCCATCGCTCTGGAGGATTCACTGATTGGGGTCCGTGCTGCCCGGCGGGCAGGGATATTCTGCGTTGCGGTGCCCAATCCATTGATCAGGGGGGTAACCTTTGCTGAGGCGAATTTTCAGCTCCAGTCGTTGGAGGAGATGCCGCTGGAGAGCTTGCTTGAGCGTATAAATCCATTAAAAACACAGGAAGTCGCTGCTTAGGCGGCTCCCTGGTGCGCTGCAGCACCCTTATCCGATCTGGAGGAGGGATGCTGCAGCGCTGAGTCTAAAACGTTCACTTGACATGGCTGACATCACCTCCTATACGGTGGGATAGCATATGAAAGGTGGCGTTGCCACCACCCGTTACTTAAAGTATCACACAAATTGAACTGGCCGTCAATGGATGGTCATTGGGTTATAATAGCCAATCGTTCGCGAAGGTGAGGCTACGATGGGATTTCATGGTGGTGGTTGGTTTTCATACCTCAGCTCAACCGGCGAAAAGCCCAAGGTGACCCTGGGGTTGTTACGGCGGGTGATGGCTTATTCAAAACCTTACCGCTGGAAGTTGGTGGCTATGCTGTTGCTCATCCTGGTTTCCACCGGCCTGGCCCTGCTCACCCCGCTCATCCTGCGCAATTTAATCGATAAGACCATCCCCTCTGGTAACATCACACAGCTCATCCTGCTGGCACTTGCCCTGCTGCTTATCCCGGCAGTGGGAGGCTTGCTGGGTGTTGTCCAACGGCGCCTTAATGCCACGGTCGGTGAGGGGGTTATCTACGACCTGCGGGTAGCCCTGTATAGCCGCCTTCAGCGCATGTCGCTGCATTTTTTTACCAACACCCGCTTGGGCGAGTTAATGAGCCGGCTCAACAACGACGTGGTGGGTGCCCAGAATGCCATCAGCAACACCATCGTGAGCATCATCACCAACATCGTCCAGGCCGCCGCCGTGCTGGTGGTCATGCTCACCCTGGAGTGGCGCCTGACCCTGATCAGCATCATTATCCTGCCGCTTTTCATCCTGGCTGCCCGCCATATGGGAGGTCGCCTGCGTGATATCTCGCGGCGCCAGCTGGAAGCCAATGCCCAGATGAACGCCACCATGAACGAAACCCTCAACATTGGCGGTGCACTGCTGGTCAAGTTGTTTGGCCGGGTGGACACGGAAGTGCAGCGCTTTGAGGGTCGGGCTGCCCAGGTGCGCGATCTGGGGATCGGCAGGGCTTTCCTGGGCGCCATTTTCTTCATTATCATAGGTTTGGTCAGCGCAGTCGGTACAGCCTTGGTTTATGGCATTGGGGGCTACCTGGTGATGCAGAATGCTTTCACCATCGGCACCATCGTTGCCTTCGGGGCATATATGTCCAGCCTGTACGGCGCCTTGCAAGGTCTCACCAACGCCCCGGTTGATTTTGCCACATCGGTGGTCAGCTTCGAGCGCGTTTTTGAGGTCATCGATCTGCCGCACGACATCCAGGAAAAACCCGATGCGCTTGCCCTGAGTGCTGTGCGCGGTGAGCTGGTCTTTGAACACGTCACCTTCCGCTATGACACGGATGGCAAAGCCCTGCTGAGCGATGTAAAGCGCTACGGCCGCATGGATAATGTCGATGCGGTGCTTTCCGGAGAGCCTCAACCCCAGAAGGCCCCCACCCCCAAAACCATAGAGACCCAACCCGTTGGCGATGTGGAAGAGCCTGGCCATAACCAGGCGCGCTTGAACGCCCTGGAAGATGTGAGCTTTATCGCCCAGCCAGGCCAGCTGGTTGCCCTGGTAGGGCCCAGTGGAGCGGGCAAGACCACCCTCACTTACCTGATCCCGCGCTTGTACGACCCCACCAGCGGGCGCATCCTGCTGGATGGCCACGATCTGCGTGATGTAACCCTAGATTCACTCTCGGCCCAGATCGGCATGGTGACCCAGGAGACGCACCTGTTCCACGATACCATCCGCACCAACCTGCTATATGCTAGGCTGGATGCTTCCCAGGCCGGGCTGGAGGCAGCCTGTGTGGCGGCCAATATCCATGACTTTATCGCAAGCCTGCCCGATGGCTACGATACGATTGTGGGTGAGCGTGGCTATCGCCTGAGCGGCGGCGAGAAACAGCGCGTGGCCCTGGCGCGCGTCATCCTCAAAGACCCACGCATCCTGGTATTGGATGAAGCCACCAGCAGCCTGGACAGCGAGTCGGAGATGCTCATCCAGGAAGCCCTCAAGCGCGTGATGGTGGGTCGTACCAGCATCGTGATTGCCCACCGCCTCAGCACCATCCTGGCCGCAGATATGATCCTGGTCATGGATCGCGGCAGCATCGTCGAACGCGGCACCCACCGTGAGTTACTGGCTAAGGGTGGGCTGTATGCCCAGCTTTATGAAACCCAATTCAGTTGTGAGAGAGAAATGGCATGAATATATATTTTGCTTGTTCGATCACTGGCGGCCGTCAGGATGAGCAGGTGTACCAGCGCTTGGTGGCAGCCCTGCAGGAATTCGGTCACCATGTGCCCACGGCCTTGCTGGCCAGCCCCGATGTGATGCCCCTGGAGGGCGTGGTACCTGCCCGGGATGTCTATGAGCGCGACGTCAGGTGGATCTCGGAATGTGACTTCCTGCTCGCCGAGGTCAGCACTCCCTCGCATGGCGTGGGTTATGAGATCGGTTATGCCCTGTCATTGAACAAGCAGGTTTTGTGCCTCTATCGGAAGGGTCGCAAGGTTTCCAAGATGATCCTCGGCAACCCGCACCCCTGTCTGACGGTGCATGACTATGAAACCCCCGATCAGGCAGTGAATATGTTGAATACTTTTTTAGCTGGCCTGACCGTCATTGAGGCATGATGAATAAGGGCATCCTGGCTGGCATCGGGGCCTATGTATTCTGGGGGCTTTTCCCCATTTACTGGCGATTGTTGGAAAGTGTCCCTGCCATCGAGATTCTGGCTCATCGCGTAGTTTGGTCGCTGGTGTTCATGCTGGGGTTGTTGCTCCTGCAAAAGGACCTGTTCTGGTGGAAAGGCATCCTGCAGAACCGGCGTACATGGCTGCTCTATACCATGGCAGCCATCCTGCTCTCGGCCAACTGGTTCACTTACATTTGGGCGGTCAATGCCGGTTATGTGGTGGAAGCCTCCTTGGGGTACTTTATCAATCCCCTGGTCAACTTCATGTTGGGCGTGATTTTCTTCAAGGAAAAGCTGCGTGGAGGCCAGCTGGCGGCTGTGATCCTGGCAGTGCTGGGCGTGCTTTACCTGACCTTTAATTACGGCAGCCTGCCCTGGATTTCGCTGGTGTTGGCGTTCACCTTCGGTATGTACGGGCTGATTAAGAAAATTGCTCCCCTCGAATCGATGCATGGTTTCAGCCTGGAAACCGCCGTGATGTTCCTGCCTGCCCTGGCATTTTTACTCTACCGGAATGCATCCGGAATGGGTGCCTTCGCCCAACAGGGAGCGGCAGTTACCATCCTGTTGATTCTGGCTGGCCCGGTGACTTCCATTCCTCTGCTCATGTTCGGCTTCGCCGTGCGCCGCATCACCCTCTCTTTGCTTGGTTTCCTGCAGTATATCGCCCCCACCTTACAGTTCCTGCTGGGCGTGTATGTCTATCACGAGCCCTTCCCCACCTCCCGGCTGGTCGGTTTCTGTATCATCTGGCTGGCTTTGCTGTTGTACTCACTGGAGAGTGTGTACTTTAACCGTAAAGCTCGACCGTCACTGGTCGAGCCGCTGTAGTATATCCCAAACCAATCCCTGGATGCGTTCAAGGGCAGCCGGCTGGAGTTTGCTGGGTGTATCTGTCATGCGGTGCCACTCCGGCATGAGCGTCGACCCAGTGCGCGAAGCGATCAGACGGGCCGCGTTGAAGCCGCGGTCCAGCAGCAGACTGCACTCAGTGGAGGCACCCACCAGTGGGGTTTTATCCGCCTTCAGCCCGTAGGGCTGACCAACTTTCTTGAGCAATGTCTCCATCTCCTGTGAAATGGTGACCCTCCGCAGGCTGCCTTCTTCGCGGATGTAATTCAAGGTATCACCAATCCCCACCATCTCAAGGTCGATGAACCAGGCCTCTTTGAGTTCGTTTCCATAAGTTGCCATCAGCGCCTGGATTCCATCCCCGCTGCTCTCCTCGCAGCCAGTAAATGCCAACCAGACTTCAGTGTTCTTCAGCGGTTGCTCTGCCAGCCTCCCGGCGAGTGCCAGCAGGGTGCCCACTGAGCTGGCGTTGTCGTTTGCCCCCGGTGAGTAGGGGCCCAGGTCTGCAGTTACTCCTGTGAACCAGCCCAGGAAGTGAAAGCCTGCCAGGCAGATCCCCAGCCAGCCAAAGGCGGGCCAGTCGGTTAATCCAGCCAGCAGGTATACAGGGATCGCCAGGAATATCCCTAATATCGCCATCATCCCGATTGGGCCGAACAGACGCACCAGGAAATCGCTGGCGAACCAGAACACTGCCCGGTGGCTGTCGAGGTGGGCAACCAGCACGACCTGGCGCTCTGCTTGATCGGTTGGCGGGATCCTGGCAATGACGTTCTGGCTGGGCGCTTGCGGCAGGCTGTTACGCAGGGGGTTACTCCGGTAGGTAAACCTGAGCCAGTACAGATATCCGCTTATGCCGAAGGCCAGCACTGCGATGATCACCGCTGGGAGCTCACCCACCGGTTTTCGCAGCAGCCAGTAGGCAGCATGCCCGACCAATGCCAACCCAAGCACCATGGCGATAAACAGCCACAGCGAACGCTCCCCAGAAAAGAGTTGCAGGCTGATGTTTTGTAAGCCCAGCGAGGCTAGCTGTGCTTGCACGTACTCAGCAGCCTGTTTTTCAGCCTGGGTGGCAGAACCGCGCCCGGTTTTGGAGAGGTGCTGGGCATGCGCCAGGGCACGTTGGGCATACCGTGCTGGGTCAGTGTAGTTCAATTCTATGGTGTCGATGTTTGCATTCTCTCTCTTGTAGATAATTTACAGATCGGCAAACGGTGAATTAAGGTTTTATCTCCAGCATGCCTCCCGCACTGTTTCCCTGTACCTCGGGGAAATACACCATCCAGGCATGTGTAGGCAGCAAGTGATACTCGCCAGCCTGGAGGATGTTGAGCGTATAGGTCAATTCATAGGTACCAGCAAGCAGGTAGGCGGCTGTCCAGCTGATATGGTCATCATAGATGCGAGCTGCATCAAACAGCCACCACGCCCATCCATCACGGTAAGGATCGGTCGAATCATACAGTGGTAGCGGCTCGCCCATGTCTCCCAGCTGCATCGTTTTAATGTTGGTGTTGTAGATTTCGCTTCCCGCTGGGATATAGTCTTCCACCTTGAAGTGATAGGCATCCGTGGGCAGGATGATGACCAGGCGCACAACTACCTTATCACCCACCCTGGCGGAGCTGATGGGGGTGGCTGTTGCCAGGTCGGACCCATACGGATAATATGACCGGCTGACGCTGACACCTCCATTAAAGGGTGCCACATCTTCAGCCGGGCGCGATACGTTGAGCGCGGCTGTGTAGTACAGCTGCCCTGTGCCCACCTGGCGCTGGATGGTCAGGCTGTTCGGGTCATTTGGGAAAAGGTTGCCGATCGGCTGGCTGGTTGTCACTGGGCTGAGCTGGGTTTCGCCATCCGCTTCTCCGCTGGCAATCTGGGTGCCATTCAGGCTGGCTCCGAAGGTGTAGTTGCTGTTTAATTCGCCGGTGCCTTTCATCACCTCATCCATTGCCAGCAGGATCCAGCTATCTTCATAGGTGGAGTTCCAGCAGCCATCTGCCTGGCGGTTAGACATCAGGTAGTTAACCGCATCGGGGATCAGCGCCGAATCCGGCTCGAGCTGCGCCAGGGTGTACAGTACGATGGCGCTGTTGGAAAGCGTGGAGGTCATGTTGTTCCAGTCGGGGTTGGTCACCTCCCAGTGTACTCCGGTAGCTGAGCGGATGGCCGTGGCCTGCAAGTCGGAAATCAAGGTGGGAATGGCATCACTGCTGGATGAGGTCAGATCCAGCGATAAGGCCAGGAAAGCCTTGGCCCACGGGCTGAGCCGGTCGCGTACCTGGTATAGCTCGTTGGCACTTTCCAGGTTGCCTGCCCCGGCTAGTTTAAGGGCGTAATTCTCAAATGCCTGGCGGTCCAGCATCCAGGCTTTGGCGGTGGAGTCTGGCGTAACCAGGGACGAGGTGACAAATCCCACGGTGTTGCTGATCGTGTCCGATGGCACTGCAATCCCCACCGCCTGGCTGGTCGCCAGCCCGTAAAGCACATAAGAGGAGATATAGGCATCGCTCACACTGTTCCGGCACCAGCCCCAGCCGCCATCAGCATTCTGCAGCATGAGTAGCTTTCCCAAGGCCTGCTCAAGGTTGCTGTCCAGGCTGGTTTTAAGGTCGGGTGCCTCAATCCCGAAGCTCTGCAGGGTGGTGTAGGTCACCAGGTTCGGTAGGAAGCTCGAAAGTACCGGTTCCGTGCATTCCGAGGGGTAGTACTTAAGCGCCTCCAGGCTGTCCAGCATGGCAGAGGCCAGGGATGGATTAAGCTCGACATCCAGGGAACCCTGTTTGGCATCGAAGGTTGCCGGCAGGCTGACCAGCTCCAGGCGTTCGCCCGCTTCTGGCAAGCTGCCTGAGGTGGCAAAGGTCTGCGGGGCGGTATACCTCAGCACCGGTAGGGCTCCGTTCGCCACCAGGATGGCATCCTGCAGGTTACCAGCCTTAACTGAGAAACGCAAGGAGACACTGGCAACATCCTCAGCGCTGCCCCACCATTCCAGGCGCACCCGCCCATATGCAGGCACGCTGACGGGTTGCGATATCTGTCCAGGGTCGTCTAGCGTGAATCCGCTTGCCTGGAGCGTGGCCATCCCTTCCAGGGCGTTCTCGGTGTTGTTCTGCACCACCGCTGCCAGCTGGGCATGGTCGCCCACCACCAAAAAGCGCGGAGTCGCCGGGTTGATTAGCAGCTCCTGGGTAGTGACCACTTCGATTTGTGTTTCACCCACCAGGGTTTCTTTGGTCAGGCCGCGCACCAGCACCTGCCAGGTGGTCAGGCTGTCTGGCAGGTTGATGCTGACCGTGGCTTCTCCGTTGGCGTCCGTGCGAATTTGCGCATTCCAGTAGGCCGTGTCGGGGAAATTTTCACGGGTCACCGATTCTGGTGCTTCCCCGCCGCCTCCACCACCCATCCCTCCAGGCATGTAGCGCAACCTCTGGCCCGAGGCCGCCAGGCTTAGCCCGGTCTGCACGGCTAGTGCCTGATTGCCATAGAAAGCCTGATAAATATCCTTTGCGTTAGGGTTTGCCAGGCTGAGCACTGCCTTGTCCACTACAGCCAGGGAGAACTCACCCTCCACCGGCTTTCCGTCAGCATCGGTGATACGCAGGTTGAACTTTACTGGCTCGCCCGGCCCTGTGCGCTCGGGTGTGCTGGTGAGCGTCACTTCAAGGTAGTTAAAGGACGGATCTACGGTCAGGTTGGTATACCCCTGGCGGAAATCGGGGTAGCCATTTTCATCGTATCCCAGCAGGGTGACTGCCACATAGACGTTGGGAGCTTCATCTTTGGTGAGCTGCATGGGTATCGTGCTACCGCCCGGTTCCAGGTGCAGGATCTGGTGATCAAGGATTGAGCCGCGCTCGATTGTTAGTAATCCCAGGGCAGTGTCGTTGAACGGGTTGGGGACGAATACCTGGGCAGTCTCACCAGCCTGGTAGCCGTCTTTGTCAGGCACCAGGCGTATGCGCTGGTTGGGCAGGGAAGGCCACACGCTGGTGCCTGCCCCTCCGACCCAGATAACCACCTGCGTCAGCGTGCCATCCCCATCTATGTCAAGTTGGTACGTGCCAGCCTGGGGTGGGGTGAACACCACCCTGCCCGTACCGTCTGCTGCTGTGCTGAGCGTGCTGGTAGCGACCGGGGTATAAACAGCCTTGTATGTTGGAAACGAATATCCCATTGATTCGGGTGGGGGATCGGTACGTACCCAGGTCACGCTTTGGAAGCGGGCGGAAAGCGTCTGCTCTCCCGCCGGGTTGCCATCCCAATCAGCCACCAGGATGTTAAAACCGGCTTCAGCTTTGGCTGCAAACGACCAGGCATCCGGATGGACCCCAATGTAGTATTCAGCCGGGTTCACATAAGCGGACGCTCGCGCACTTACCGGCATCCCACTTTCATCGGTCAAGGTGACTTCCAGGATATACTCCTGGCGACCCGGCTTGCCTGGGGGTGTGATCGTCACGCTCGCCAGCCCCTTGGCATCCGTCCGCAGATCGCCGTCACTGATGAATTCGCCCAACCCGTATGGAGAAAAGTGATAATTGTAGGCACTCAGCCAGCTGGTGTCCACGGGTCCCACCTGGTAGTTGGGGATGTCAAAATAAGAAGTCTGGCGGTACAGCGCCCAGTGCACTGGCTGGTTGTTCGCTGGAGCGTCGTAGAAGTAGCGGGCATTGATCGCTGCCAGCAACTGTGTGCCGCTGAGCACTTCGGTTGCTTGGAATGCAACCTGCAGGTCGACAACAGGTTTTCGGTAATCAGCCACCTTGAATACAACGTAGGTTGAATAATCGTGGTCATGGAAACCGTAGTCACCCGGGGTTGCGTCGATGGGTATGGTGTATTCACCCTCACCCGTACCATATTCCGAAAGAGGCACATCGAAGCTTGCCAGCGTTGCACCCATTGGGTCGTGAATTTCCAAACGGTATGAGCTGATATCTGGCAGTATATAATGCCCTTCGGAGACCTGCCTGGCTACTAATCGAAAATGCATCGTATCGCCGGGGCGGTAGATTGGCCGGTCTGTGTACAGGTACCCGGTGATATCCGATGGGTAAAAGCGCATCGTGATGTCGAAATCCCAGGGCGACACACCGTCGTACCAATGAGCCATGGCGAATCCGAATTTGTCCGTGCCTTGCTCCCCCAACACAACATAAGAGCTATTCGCCTTATTCGGATCGGTTTGAATAGGTTCTTCGAAAACTCCATCTCTGTCGGTTGCTCCGGAGCTCAGCACATCCCCATCTTGGCTATACACGGTGACGGGCAGGTCAGCTACGGGCGTATTGGTGGCGAGGTCGACTACCCAGGCGAAGGCTTCCGTCGAGCTGGTTTTGAAGGTCGTCTGGTAAGGACTGACCGCCAGGATGAGTGTGTTATCGTAGCTATATGAGTTTGGCGGCGTCATGCGCATAAAATACAAGCCCGCCGGTAGGGGGTGCCCATCGGGCGAGACCGGGATGGTTACCGGGGTGGCCTCATTGAGCGGGGTCTCGGGATAGAAGGTCCACGAAACGGCATCCGCAGGGACGAAGTTCTGACGATTTTCATAATTATATGGATCCTGAATTTTCACCAGGTCTTCGATGGTTAGCGAGCCTATACTGATGGGGATGGAAGGCGTGTTGGTCACCAGGGCCAGGATGCCGGTGTCTTCTGTGGTCAGAAATGCTGAGTCGGCGATGTAGGGGAATTGCACCGAGGCGTTCAACGAGCCAGTGCGGAAATGCAGCGTGAAGGGTTGGCCCAGCTTGCTGCCCCACAGGTCGGTCAGCTCGGGTGACACGGTCAGTGAATAATCCGTATCTGGGTCGAATTGCCCATTGGCGTACAACGTCAGCGAGCCTTCATCCAACCATGACCCAAACCCCGGCACGTCTGGCTTAAAGGTCAGGTAATCCTTCATCTCAGAAGTATCCACATATGATGAAAGGATCAGTCCAACGCCTTCATATTGGGCTTTGGTGCCTCCTTCAGGTGGCAGGCTGCCAAGGAGTGTCAGCTCCGATACCGTATGCCAGCTCTGTTGGATCTGGTTCCCCAGAGGAGTGCCGCCCAGCGCGGCTGCACCGGAACCGAGTATGGCTGTGTAAGAGCTGTCGCGCTTCAGTAAAACGGTGGGGGTAAACGTAAAAGTGGTGGAGATATCATTCCAACCTGTATTACCATCCATCGGCGTTCCGTCGCTGGCCTGCAGCGAGAAATTTGCCTCCACACTGGCTTTATCCATTGAATAACTGAAATCCAACCGCACGGAAGCATCCAGGCGTACATTTTCTGTCCCGTTGTAGGGCATGCCAGACACCAGGCGCGGCAAGGTGGTGTCGAATGCCCAGCCCGTTTTGGACTCCAACGGCGCTCCACTGGTGCTGGTTAGGTTCGGGTTGATGCTCACATAATAGTGCTTGCCCCCTGACAAACCAGGTGCAGGATAGAAAATATACGTGCTGGTGTTGATCCATTCACCCGTGCCCGAGGCAGTGGGGGTCAGGACAAACCCCGCCGGCAGGCTGGCAGGGTCTGCACCCAGTGCAACCACAGGCTGGTTAAAGCTCGCCACAATGGCTGAAGTGGGATCCACCTCCTGGGAATCTGGCGCGGGCAGGCTCTCTGTCAGGGCCAGGTAGCTGCTTGTATCGAATGAAAGGCTGATGGGTTGTTGCAAGGCCAGACCCTTGGTAGATTGCGCCGTTGCGGCAATGTTGATGACCTGCGCGCTGCCGGGCTCCAGGGCAGTCTCAGGGGTGTAGGTGACGGTTGCATCATCCTTCCAGGAAAACTTTCCCTTGAGGGCTGGCTCGCCCGTCATTGCGCCTTGAACGGAAGTCCGTTGCATGGGCTGATTGAAATAAAAGGTGATTGGGTTTTTCAGCGCGATCTGCGCTCCTGGCAACGGGTCTGTCTCCACCAGTGCCGGAGGCAGGGTCTGTGGTACCGGCGGGGGCATTGTGGTCGGAGTGGCAGGCACCGAGGTCGGAATGGCAGGCACCGCAGCAGTCTCCACTGTCTTGGAGGGGGATGTCTGCCTGCAGCCTGCCAGCGATATGATCAGGCTGGACAGGATCAGAATGGATAAGATTTTAAAAGAAATAGAAGAATGTTGCCGGATTCCTGGCGCGGAATGGGAACACATGGGCCTCTCTCCTTTTTGGAAGGGAATGGACCTTCCCAGTTGATTGGATTATAACACCCGCCCTTTAAGACGTCCGCCGGGCGGGATTTGTTCACCTCAGGCCCTGTTCCAGGTCTGCCAGGATGTCGGCCAGGTTTTCAACCCCCACCGAAAGGCGTACCAGCCCATCTGTGATACCCTGGTTCAGGCGGTCTGCCTTTGCTACCGGCCCGTGGGTCATGCTGGCTGGGTGCTCGATCAGTGTGTCCACCATACCCAATGAAACAGCCAGGGTGGCCAGCTTAACACGTTCCATCAGCCGTATCCCTGCTTGCATGCCACCCTTGAGCTCGAAAGACAGCATGCCGCCATAGGCGTGCATCTGCCGTGTGGCGATCTCGTGCCCGGGGTCACCTTCCAGGCCCGGATAATGCACTTCCGCCACCGCCGGGTGGCTCGACAGGAAGTGTGCCACCTGTAAGGCATTCTCACAGTGGCGCTGCATGCGCAGCTCAAAGGTCTTCAGCCCCAGGTTTGCCAGCCAGGCGTCGAAGGGGCTGGGGATACCGCCCAGGATCTTCACGAATTTGAATAGCTCATCGTGGATATAGGCTGGGTGCGAGCTGACCACTGCCCCGCCGGTGAGTGTGCCATGCCCCGAAAGGAACTTGGTGGTGGAATGCATCACGATATCCGCCCCCAGGCTGAGCGGCCTCTGGCAGTAGGGGGAGGCGAAGGTATTATCCACCGCCAGCCAGGCACCGTGCTGGTGGGCCAGCTCGGCCAGGGGCTTAAGCTCCACCACCGCCATGGTCGGGTTAGCTGGGGTCTCTGCATATGCCAGTTTAGCGTTGGGGTGTTGGTCAAAGGCAGATACCCAGCTGGAGGGGCTGGTGTCGTGCACCCAGCTCACCTGGATACCCAGGCTGGGAGCGATATCCTTAAGGAATGTGAACGTGGCGCTGTATACCGCTTCCTGTGCCACGATGGTATCGCCGGCTTTTACTTTTGACAGAAGGACGGCCGTGATAGCCGCCATCCCCGAGCTGAAAACCTGACCGGCCACCAGATCGGCAGGCTGCACACCTGGCTGTGCACGCAGCAGATCCAGTCCTTCCATATAAGCGATTTTTTGGGCCAGCTGGTCGAGGTTGGGGTTGGCCAGGCGGGTGTAGTAATATCCGGGCTCTGTCCGGGCGACGATCCCGGCCCCCGTGGCAACATCCGTGAAATTGAACGTGGAAGTCTGATAGATGGGGCTCACGTGGCTGTGGTGAGGGTTTTCATCTTCCCCGACGTGGATGGCCAGGGTGCCGATGCTGTGGTTGGGCAAATATTGGTACATATATTGCTCCTGGTTTACAGAGGTTGTCCTCTAGGGTAGCGTCTGCTGGGTGCAGAGCATATGATTCTAAAGGCTATGTGCAGGGTTTGTTTACCAAAACCCTCCGTTCGCGATCGATTTGCCGCCTTCAGAAGCTGCTTTTTATATGGAAAGCTGAGCTACTGCGATCTGAGCTGAAGCGCCTCGCGGGAACCATACCCTAGGATTATACGTCTATGCGCGGTATCAGAGGTAACGATCCTGGATACTAATCCAATTCTTAGCAAAATTGTCCTGATTTAGACGAATCACCTGGCACTCTTTGGTAAAATCAACTTATGACAACTCATCCCAACACCAGCGCCCGTCCCAGGATGGCGCATGCTCCCGCTACACCCGTTAAAGCCAGCCCTTTGGCACAGGCTGCCCTGGCATTATTTATTGGTTTCGTCTTACTGGCTGTGCTGATCGCTTTGCTGCCTGGTTTCTATGCCCAAAGATATGCAGGACACATCTTTCAGGGTGTGGCCGTGGGTGGCGTGGATCTGTCAGGGATGACCACCGACCAGGCAGCTACCCTTCTTTCGGAGCAGCTGGATTACCCGCAGCGTGGCCGCATCGTTTTCCAGGAGGGCACCCAGCTGTGGCAGGCCACACCTGCTGAGCTCGGGCTGACCCTCGACGCCCGCACGACTGCCCTGGCAGCCTACAACCTGGGCCGCACTGGTAGTATGTCCATACGCCTGGGTGATCAGTGGCAGGCATGGTCTTCGGGTACTGACCTGGCGCCTTGGTTCGTGCTGGATAAAGGTGTGGCTCAGAATTACCTGCAGGGGATTGCCAGCCAGGTTGATAAACCCATCGTTGAAGCTAGCCTTGGTTTCAACGGGGTGGACGTGGTGGTAAATTCCGGCCAGGTTGGGCGCAGCCTGAATGTCCAGGCGGCAATGGACAGCCTGGATGCCCAGCTGAAAACCATGACGGACGGTATGGTTCCCCTGGTGGTGAATGAGACCCCCCCGGTCATCCTAGATGCCACCGCCCAGGCTGAGCTGGCCCGCAGCATGCTTTCGGCACCCCTCACCCTGCAGATTCCCAATGCCGAGCCCGGCGATCCGGGCCCCTGGTCCTTCGACCAGGCTGCCCTGGTCCAGATGTTAACCATCCAGCGGGTTAAGAGCGATACTGGCGAAGTCTACCAGGTGGGACTCAACCCCGAGTTATTGCGAACCTTCCTGCAGAATGTTGCCCCTTCCCTCAACCGTGACCCGCAGAATGCCCGCTTCATATTCAATGATGAAACCCGCCAGCTGGAGGTGATCCAACCAGCAGTCATTGGGCGGGGGATGGACGTTGGTTTGAGCTTGCAGCAGATCAACCAGCAGCTTCTGGAAGGCCAGCATACCATTAACCTGGTGATGCAGACTACCAACCCCCAGGTGCCAGATTGGACCACGGCTGCCGACCTGGGTATCACCGAGCTCACCAGCGAGTACACCTCATATTTTTACGGTTCCGATGCCGCGCGCATCCAGAATATCAACACGGCTGCTTCCCGCTTTCACGGGTTGCTGATTGCTCCGGGGGAGAGCTTCTCGATGGCAGCTACCCTGGGTGATGTGAGCCTGGATAACGGTTATGCTGAGGCACTGATCATCTTCGGTAACCGCACCATCAAGGGTGTGGGCGGTGGAGTTTGCCAGGTGAGCACCACCCTGTTCCGCACCGCTTTCTTCGGAGGCTATCAGATCGACGAACGCTGGTTCCACGCCTACCGGGTGAAATACTACGAGCAAACTGCCAGTGGCGGGCATGACGAAGACCTGGCCGGGCTGGATGCGACCGTGTTTGCCCCGGATGTGGATTTTCGCTTCACCAACGATACACCTTACTGGCTGCTCATGGAGACCTACCCGGGGAAGAGTTCACTCACCTGGAAGTTCTATTCCACGTCCGATGGGCGCTCTGTAGATTGGAATACCAGCGGTTTACAGAATGTAGTCGAGCCACCGGATCCGCTTTATGAGGAAAATCCCGACCTGGCCCAGGGTGAGATCAAGCAGGTCGATTGGGCGGTCGATGGTGCGGATGTGTCGGTGACCCGCACGGTCACCCGTGATGAGGTCGTGATCCACGGGGATATCTTTGACACACACTACATGCCCTGGCAGGCCAAGTACCAGTACGGCCCTGGCACGGAGGTGCCCACCCCCGAGCCGAGCCCCAACCCGTAACACCACAATTTCATGAATCTAGCCGTAAATCTCGCAATGGCATTCGTACCCAGGCTGTTACGAGATTGCTTTTTAAGTGGTGCTGGAAATCTCTGTCTTTTTTGGTGTCTGCCCTGAATAGCCACAATATTTGCACGTAATAAAATTAAGCCGGGAATGCGCGGACTTTTAAGATAGAATATTCTTGTAAATCGACCAGGTACTTATTGATCAAGTTCCGTTTCTGGTCTGGATAGGTAATTACAAAAAAAGTTTTATTCCTTTGGAGGGATCATGGTCAGTCAAGAATTGCTGGAGATATTACGCTGCCCAAACTGTGTGCGTGAAAAAGATGGCTTGTTGGATTATTACAAGGAATCCTGGCTGATCTGCCATGACTGTGATCGCAAATACCCAATCCGTGATGACATCCCGGTGATGCTGATCGATGAGGGTGACAAATGGATCAACACACCCCGCGAATCTTTGCCGGTGCCACCACCTGATAAATAAGCCTGGCCCTCATCGCCGTCGCATTGGAACGTCTTATTGGTGTGGATATGGATAGTTATTTGGGTATATTATATGAGCTGAGCTGTGGGGAGGATGAACGGGCTGAAGAGGCTTTGACTCACCTGGGAGTATGGGGGCCGGAACTGGTGGCGCCATTGCGCGAGCGTCTTCATCATCATGAAGCGGAGATACGCTGGTGGGCAGTTCGTGCCCTGGCTGAGATCAATGACGAGCGCGTGCCAGACCTGCTGGTCAAGGCCCTGGCTGACCCTGACCAGGGGGTACGCTGGTGTGCTGGATTAGCGCTGCGTATGCACCCGGCAGCGCAGGCAATACCTGCCCTGTTACCTCTGCTGTCTGATGCGGATGCCCTTACCCGCCGGTTGGCTGGCGACGCCCTGGTAGCTATCGGCTCCCCAGCCGTGCCTGCCCTGCTGGAGCTGATGCAAGCTGGCATACTCCCCGCCCGTCTCGAGGCAGTCCGCGCTTTGGCACACATCGGCGATGAGCGCGCCATCCCAGCTTTGTTCACCGCCCTGGATGATGGCTCGGCGCTTATCGAGTATTGGGCCAGCGAGGGCCTGGAAAAGATGGGGGTGGGGATGGTGTTTTACCGCCCTGGTGAAGCTTAATTTAGCCCTTTGATTGTTTTTAAAGCAATTACTATCAGTACTTATCTGTGTGTATCTGTGGCTGATATTATCTATTTATCGCCCACACCAGCCAGATACCGATCATCGCCAGCCCGATCATGAAGCGCACCACGAAGGCTGCTCCCCACCCGATGGCCATGCCACGCAGCGACGCAAACGCTCGCCTGATATCCTTAAGTCGCAGGTACTCGATTAAAAACACCACCAGCGGTGTAGCGATGACGCCCCCGAACGGGGGGAAGAAGATAGTCCCCAGGATCCCCGCGGTCATCCCGATGGCCAGGGTAAGCCAGGTTGCACCTTCCTTGTGTGCTTTGGCAGCCATCAGCACATTATCGATGGTTGCCCCACTGACCATCAGGATGGTGAGCACCACCAGCAGGGCTATCCCCAAGGGTGTGAACCCGGTTACCAGGCCGTAAACCAGAGCGGCCAGCCAGATAACGACGATCCCCGGGAAAATGGGCACCACCAGCCCGAACAATCCCACCACCATGACGATCAGGGTGAGCCAGAAGATGGATGCGGACAGCCAGGCTGGCATATCAACTCACGCTAGGAACTATTTTGCTTCCGGGCGGATTAAATCAACCCCGCCCATCCATGGGCGCAGCACTGGTGGCACCACCACGCTGCCATCCGCTTGCTGGTAATTCTCCAGCACGGCGATCAGTGTGCGTGGCATGCCCAGCCCTGAGCCATTCAGGGTGTGCACCAGGCGCAGTTTTCCGCCTTCCGTAGGGCGGTATTTGATGTTGGCGCGCCGGGCTTGGAAGTCACCCACGTTCGAAACCGATGAGACCTCCAGCCATTCCCCTACACCAGGTGCCCATACCTCAATATCATAGGTCATGCGTGCTCCAAAACCCAGGTCGCCGGTGCACAATTTTTTCACCCGGTAAGTCAGGCCCAGCTCAGCACACGTCTGTTCAGCGTCTGTGCGCATCTTCTCGTGCATCTGGTCCGACTCCTCCGGCTTGCAATAAATATACATCTCAACCTTGTCGAACTGGTGGCCGCGTTTAATGCCACGCACATCCCGCCCGGCGCTGATCTTCTCGCGCCTGAAGCAAGGGGTATAAGCCGTGTAATAGCGCGGCAGGCTGGCTTCTTCCAGTACATCATCCATATGTAGCCCAGTCAGGGGCACTTCAGCCGTGGGCACCATCCACAGGTCATCCTCCACGTCGTGGTACAGGTTGTCTTCGAACTTGGGCAGCTGGCCTGCGCTGAACATGGTATGTTCCTTGACCATGAAGGGCGTGTACTTCTCGGTGTACCCCTGCCGAATGTGCAGGTCGAGCATCCAGGCGATCAGGGCACGCTGCAGTCGTGCGCCTGCCCCGCTCAGCACATAGAAACGCGAGCCAGTGATCTTGACACCCTGCTCAAAATCCAGGATACCCAGGGTTGGTCCCAGGTCCCAGTGGGCTTTGGGCTCAAAATCGTATTCGGGGATCTCCCCGACCCCGCGTAGCACCACATTCTCGCTGTCGTCCTTTCCGTAGGGCGTACGCTCATCGGGGAGGTTGGGGATGCCCGCCAGGATAGCGCTCAGCTCATCCTCGATCGTCCGCAGGTTTTCGTCCAACTGGCTGATGCGCTCGCCCACCTGGCGCATCGCTTCAATTTTTACCTGGCGTTCGCCGGGGTCCTTGGCTTTGCCGATCTCTTTGGACACAGCATTGCGCTGGGCTTTGAGAGTTTCAGCCTCCTGGATAATTTGCCGGCGTTGCTGGTCCAGCTCCAGGATCTGGTCGACCGGTGTCGCTTCCATCTGGCGGTCTGCCAGGGCTTTGCGCACCACGTCGGGTTGTTCACGGATGATATTGATATCTAGCATCTTGCACCTCCAAATAACGAATAAATACGCCCCCTCGCCAGCAGGACGAGGGGGCGGTCGTGGTGCCACCTGCAATTCGCCAGTCCATTTTCCTTCCCTGGGGAGGAACCATGCTGGCCTCATCTCAGCGCTAACGGGCTGACCCGTCTCCCTTAGCCTTTACGGTCTCCAGGAGCAATTGGACCTGACCGGTCCGGCGGAGTGGATTTCACCCGATGCCTGCTGCCTCGCACTTACCGGCAGCTCTCTGGCGGGCTGGTGGGTTACTTGGCTCCGCGCTGGTCAATGTGTACTCGATTGGTGGGGATTATACTTGAGCCTGGAGCGCTGTCAAGAGAGGGGGTCGTGCCTAAATTAAGAGCGAAAAGTGTCCAGATACGAAGCCTGCCAGTCAGATCTTTCCTCATTTGCGTGATGGCTGTGGTTAGCGTCTTATTTTTAGGGTAAAACCTGCGTCGATATTTGTTCGCGTGCTTCAACCTCCACCTCATCCGGTTTCACCAGTGAGTAGTAAATATTCCTGCCGCGTTTCTCACCCTTGATCAGATTGGCTTCCTTGAGCACCCGCAGGTGATGCGATGTGGTGGATTGGGCAGCGTCCAGGAATTCCACCAGCTCATCCACGGTGAACTCACCTTTGGCTAGCAGCTTGACGATCCTGACGCGTGTCTCATCTGCCAGGCCGTTGAACATCTGCGCCACGTTGATCACCTGCTGGTCATCCATGGTTTCTTCGCTGGCCAGGCCGGTGATTGCCTTGCAGCAGATCTGACCGGGGGCAAAATCCTCCGGCCTGGCACGTACGATCTGCAGCACGTGCATTTTAGACGAGTCTGCTCCGGCTATGGTTTTTACAGGGTCTGCACAGCAACCGCTGTCCAACACCGTGCGTGTCAGGCTAAGCAAAAACTCCTGTTGCCCATCTGGCGGCAGCTGGGCGAACAGCTTTTCTACGAATGCCAGCCTTTCTTCAGGCTGTGTATTTTCCATCGCCTTATCGAGCAATTGGGAGATCAAAGTGGAAGCAAGATTATCCATGTTTTTTCCTTACCAATCGATACATCCAAAATAATCAATACAAGATGCATATATATTACCAGAACTCCCCTATATTGTCAATAATTTGGGTGATACATCGAAAAATATGACATCAACCACCTTGACTTAACGGGATATTTGAATATAATACTGCTTAAGCCTTGAATTAAAGTAGAGTAACAATCGAACCAATTTTCATAGTCCTAACCATCGATTTGTATTGCTAGTTTTCTAAAAATGCTTCACCCTTAGGAGAGAAGAAGATGTCAGAACCGACCGCCCCCAAAGAAACTGAAGATATCCGCACCGCTGTGCGCCAACATTATGGCCAGGCTGCGGCCAGTTTTCAACCCAAAACTCGCTCCAGCTGCTGTGGTCCGAATGAGCCAGCCGATCTGTCCGCCAACAAGCTCTATCCAATTTCCGAGCTCGAAACATTACCAGAGGAGGTCACCGGGCTCTCCATGGGCTGTGGTGACCCCATCACCCTGGCCTCTCTACAGCCGGGCCAGACCGTGCTCGATCTCGGCTCAGGTGGCGGCATTGACTGTTTCATGGCGGCTAAAAAGGTCGGTGAGACCGGTCACGTAATCGGAGTGGACATGACACCTGAGATGCTCGAGAAAGCCCGTGCGAACCAGGCCAAAATGGGCTTCTCGAACGTCGAATTTCGCCTGGGTGAGATTGAGCACTTGCCGGTGGCAGATAACAGCGTGGATGTGATCATCTCCAACTGTGTGGTCAACTTGTCGCCCGATAAGCCGCAGGTCTTCCGCGAGGCTTTCCGCGTTTTAAAACCCGCCGGCAAGTTTGCCGTCAGCGATATCGTCACCGATGGACCCCTGCCCAGGCAAGTCAAGGATAGCCTGGCTGCCTGGGCTGGTTGCGTGGCTGGAGCGCTGGATGTGCAGGAATACCTCTCCTGGCTGGGTGAAGCCGGCTTTACCAGCATCGAAGTTACCCCGGTCTACTTTGACCAACAAACCGTGGATGAATACGCGAAGCAGGTTAATGATGGGTCATGCTGTGGAGGTGGTGCACGCCTGGTGATCGGTGATGGTGAGCAGGCTCAGGTGATCGAGATAGCGGAGTTAACCGACCTTGGCGATAAGCCCCTCCGCGAGGCGATATTCAGCGCCAAGATCACTGCCTATAAACCTGCCTGATGCTTCTATTAAAAATGGTTGCCCAATAAAGTCAGGCAGCGCCCAACAACGCCATGTAGGGGCGCATGCCATGCGCCCCAAAACACATGTATCTTGAAAACTACGTGTCAGGGCACAGCGTCGCTGTGCCCTGACATTTTCTGGTTATAACTAACGGAATGCGCCGGATTGAACTCCCCGATTATTTGTTCCCCAGTGAATTGAATTTACCCAGCCCCGATGAGTTGGTATTGGTCTGCGGGTTGCCATAATATGACACACTCCCCGCACCGCTGATGTTGCCGGTCAGCTGGTCAGTTACCCACAGCGTGGCTCCGCCCAACCCGCTGATCGTGACATTGGCGGTCTGGACCTTCAAGTCAGGGGCATTGATACTGCCCGCTCCTGAGATATCGACCGAAGCCTGAGTTGCCTCACCAGAGATATCGATGTCTCCCGCCCCGCTGAGGGTGACATTGACCTTATCGGTGCTGAGTTGATTTTGCACGATCTTTCCCGCCCCGCTCATATTGATGCTCATGCTCGGCGTGGACAGGGTCTCGATCTGCACATCTCCGAAACCACTTACGGAAAGGGAGGTCAGCTCTTTGACCACGATCGTGAAGGTCAGCATGTTTTCCGTGCTCAAGGTGGGGACGGTGATGTTGTTGGTGGTCTTGATCATCAGTGTCCCATTGCTGACCGTGGTGCTGATCTCCGGCACCAGGTTATCGGGGCCGGAAATATTCAGCGATTCCTTGTCGCCCTGAATGATGTTGACCTTACCATATGTAGAAAACTCGATGGCAGTAAAACCACTCACATCGCGGTTCTCACTCATGTTTACATTCGAGGGGGTGATGATCTTGACACCTGCGTTGCTCAGCACGCTGCAACTGGTCAGCGACAGGCTTAACAGCAGCAATGCAGTCAGTACGATGCGGATTTTCATTTAGATCTCCTTTCTATTGTTTCTACTACTATTGATTCTGGATGACATTGGTTGTACTTTCTCGCGCGTATGGTGATAAGAACAAGATTATCGGCAAGCAGAGTGTCATACCTTTTGATCTTTATTTCCTGCTGTTCATCCGACTAGAGTCCCGCCAGTTTGTGCTTAAACCCCTCCAGCATGGTGATCGGCGTGGGGTCAATCTCGTATAGCATGGCCAGGTAATAAGCCATGTAATCGCCGAACAGCAGTGCTGTCCACTGTTGCGTCAGTGGGCTCTCTCCTTGGGCATCGATGAAATCTGTGTTTAGGCCTTCGAGCATGTACGCTTGCTTGGTCAGCTCAGTGCGTAGCAGGTTGTGTGGGTGATAGGATTGTGCCCGCAAGAACAATGCCATGCTGGTGGATAATAGGCTCTCAGGTTGGCTCAGCCCAGCCAGGGCGTTGTGGTCCGCCTCCGGCACTGCCTCAAACTGGGCCCAGGACTTGGCCAGCTCGTTGATCTGGGTCTTCCAGCGGCGGGCCACTGGTTCGAGCACGTCGGCTCCGAAGACCAGCACCAGGCGCCCCATTAGCTGGCCGGCTTCACGCTTGGCTGGGTTGCTCGCCACGGGGATGTCAGCCCGAACTTCGTTCTGTAGAATGCGCATAGCCGTGATTGTGGCTTTCAGTTCCACCACTGGATCTGAGATGAGACCCAGGCGGGCCAGCAATGCCAGCAGCAGGCCGAAGGAATAACCCACCGCGGCGCGTGGCTGGCCGGCGTGCTGAAAGATCCATGACGGGAGGTTCGCCTGCCTGGCTTTCTCATCAAGTTTACCCCCAGTGCATACTGCCAGGATACGGCAGCCCCGTTGCTGCGCCTGGTCGAACGCTTGCAGGGTTTCCTCGGTGTTGCCCGAGTGCGAGCTGGCGACGACCAGCGTCCCTGGGCCGTGCGCCCAGGCTGGCAGGTTGTAATTGCGCAGCAGGCTGACGGGCACCGGGCATATTGGTGCTGCGTAGGCAATCAGCAGGTCAGCCCCAATGGCCGAGCCGCCCATGCCGGCGATGAGCACGTTTTTTATCCCTTGCCAGGCGGGTAGCTCTGCTTGTAAACCCAGCTGGTAGGCTTCGTCAAGCTGGTCGGGCAGGTGATTAATTTCAACCAGGTAGTTCTGGCTGTCGATTTTCTTAAATAATGTGTGATTGTTCAGGTCCATGTTTACCTTTATTTTTTCCCCTTGGTTATAAATACTAATATTAATCCGTGATTTTACCCTGTTTTTTGAGCAGCAACCGATAAATTTCCCGCCGTGTCCAGCCTGAACTTGCAGCTAACCCAGCCGCTGCCTTAGAAGCGCTTTCTCCAGCCTCCAGGCATTTCTGCAGCTCGTTCTCCAGGCGTTCTGTGTTCCATTTCTCCTCGTTTACCTGGCATCCCATCAGCACCAGGGTGAATTCTCCTCGCGGAGGTCTCTCTGTGAAATGCTGGCGAGCTTCACTCAGGCTGCCGCGGAAAATCTCCTCATGCAGCTTGGTCAGCTCACGACCAACTGCCACCTGCCGATCACCCAATACGGCTTGCAAGGCTTCCAGCGCTTCCAACACCCGGTGAGGGGCTTCCAGGAAGATCAGGGTGTATGGCAGGCTGGTGATCTGCTTTAATAACCGCTCCCGTTCGCTGGCCTTGCGCGGCAGGTAGCCCAGGTAGAGGAATGCATCCGTGGGCAGCCCTGACGCCACCAAGGCCGCGATGGGTGCAGACGCTCCAGGGATAGGGCTCACCATGTGTCCGGCTTGGATGGCTGCCCGGACCAGCTCGTAACCCGGGTCGTTCAGGGCCGGTGTGCCCGCATCGGAGACCAGCGCCACATCTCCCTGTACCAGGGCTTCAAGCACCCCTTCCAAACGTACCAGCTTATTATGCTCGTGATAACTGATGCAGCGTGTGGCAATATCATAGTGCTGCAGCAGTTTGGCCGTGTGGCGGGTGTCTTCCGCGGCAATCAAGCTCACTTCAGCCAGAATGCGCAAGGCACGCTGGCTGATGTCTTCCAGGTTTCCGATCGGGGTTGCCACCAGGTAGAGCGTGCTCATGGTGCAGCCCAGGTAAGCAGGTCCAGGGTCAGGGTGAAGTCATTCGGGTCCACTGCCTGCAGCTGTATCCTGCCCAGGTGTTCCTGGCTGGTGGTATAGCATAGATAGGTGCCGATCGGCAGGCTCTCGACAGCTACTGGCGCCGGACTCATCACAGCCGACTGGCAGATGTTGAGTGAAGGCGCCTGACCGCCGTATATCCCGATCATTGCACCATTCGTCGGGCTCAGCCAGTGGAAGTTGTTCTCGTCCATCAGGTACAACACATCTTCATCCCCGCTATTCAGGGTGATGGTGTCCAGGTCAATTGCATCACCCGGCACAGGCCTCAACACACCGCTCACTTGCCCGGGTGGGGTAACCGTGGAGGTAGGTATTTGTGTGGGATTGGTCGTAGCTGATATGGTCGGCGTCGCTGTCGAGGTAGCCTGGCTTGCTGCCACGACAATCCGCACCCAGAATGCCTGGTTACCGCTCGGTCCAATCCCAAACAGCTCTCCAGAAGGGTTCATCAGCTTCCAATTGCCCTGGTAAGTTCCAGCCGATTGGGGAGCCACCATCTCCACAGAAATTTCCACACTCTGCGAAGGCAAAACGGACCCTTTCAGTGGGACACTCTCCGGGGCACCCATGCGGTCGCCATAGAAAAAGCTGGCTGAGTAGGCGTTCGTCCAGGTGCAGGTGCCGGTGTTCACCAGCTTCCATGTTTTAACAAAGCTTTGCCCGGCGGGGATCAGGCTGTCGTCTGGGATGGTGACGTCCAGAGGGTTGCCTGCCCCTACCTGATCGCATAGCTTATCGGGGACATTGGTCTGTGTGGCGGGTCCGGCTGTCGGGCTGAGCCTGGGCGTGGCGACCGCCATGGTAGCTGTCTTGGTCGGGGCAGCCGTTGAAGATGCTGTGGCGGCCGGCCTGACGGCTGCTGCTGTCTGGCTATTTTGGGTATTCACCAGTGCGGCAATGGTCTGGTTCACCTGGCTTTGGTTAGCCGTGGCGGTACTGACCGGTAGGTTGCTGGCAGACAGGCGTGCGATTACCTGCCAGAGCAAGAAGATGATCCCACCTGCCACAGCCAGCCAGACCAGGGCGGTCAGCAGCCCAAACCGAACGGGGAGGCGTTTTTCAGCGGCCATGGGAAAATCTTATTTCTCGATTCCGAGCTGGCTGGCGATGAGGCCGGCAATTTCGTGGGCGGCTGCAGGGCGGGCTGCCTGGCAGCAGGCTTCTGCGGCCAGTTCCAGCTGCCTGGGGTGGGCGATCCATGCCCGTAAGGCGCTGACAATATAGCTG
This sequence comes from Anaerolineales bacterium, assembly GCA_003105035.1. Classification (NCBI taxonomy): domain Bacteria; kingdom Bacillati; phylum Chloroflexota; class Anaerolineae; order Anaerolineales; species Anaerolineales bacterium. The sequence continues at coordinate 58,558 of PQAL01000043.1, forward strand.
GTCTTGGGTGCCCAAATCCCCACGCCTTCGGAGATCACATAATCGACATTGCCATCTTCTTGCCCGGGTAGGCGGCTGTAAAGGATCATCGGTAACCCGGCATTGAGTGCTTCAGTGATGGTGCTCGGGCCAGCTTTAGTCACCAGGATGTCAGCCGCACGCATGAAGTCTGGCATTTGGTGGACAAAACCATAGATCAAGGTCTTCATCGGCCAGGTCCGCGCTTCCAGTTGTTCCTTGAGCGCGGTATTACGCCCGGCAACGATTACCAGCGTGATCGGCAGGTTGGCTGCCGCAATCGCTTCCGCGGTCTTTTCTAGCGGGCCCATCCCCTCGCCCCCACCTACTAAAAGCACCAGCAGCTGGTTTTGCGGCCAGCCTAATTGCTGGCGTAGACTAATTTTATCCCCCACGGGCTGGCAGAAGCGCTCAGCCACGGGTAGCCCTACCACTTTTACCTGCCCCGGCTGCATGCCAGCCTGTATGGCGCGCTGGTAAGCTGCCTCCGTTGGCACCAGGCAAAGGTCAACGCCCGGGTGGTACCACAAGGTATGTCCGGTCACCAGGTCAGTGACTACGGTGATGAATGGTGGGCGCTGTTTACCAAGGGCGTGCAGGAAGGGTTCGTTTGCCAGCGGGTGCACGGAGACGATCATATCAGCCGCATTTTGGTTGATCACCTTGCGTAGTCGGCGTCGGATATATGGATAAGCACCCTCAACGATCATCTTTGAGCTATGGCTGCCATCGCTGATGCGGTAACCGATCGCCCAAACCTCGGGCACCCGCACCATGTAAGGGTACCACTTTGGGGCATAATTTAGAGGGCGTGGAGCCACGTCCAGGAAGATATCCACCATCTGGGTGGTCAGGCGATCATCATAATCGAGCTTCAAGGCTTCTATAATGGCTTCAGTTGAGCTGCGGTGACCACCACCTGTATCGGAGAATAAAAACAAGATATGCGGTCGTTTGGTTGGGATGTTAGCCATTGGGAGTGCCAGGGAGTTCGGGATGTGGGGTGATCGATTTCATTCTGCGGGCTAGCTGGCGCCGCGGAAGCAAAACCCGATGGCCGCAGGTCAGGCATTCAATGCCAATATCCGCCCCCAGCCGGACTACTTTCCATTCATAGCCACCGCAGGGGTGGGGCTTGCGCAGGCGCAGGACATCATCCAGCTGTAAATCGGGCAGCATGAGGGCATTATAACACGCAGCCGTCAGACCCCTGGATGGTATAATCTTCACCTGAGGAGTCATCCAGCCTTGCTGAATTTCTTGCCTTCCCCATCAGAGCTGATCACATACTTGATAATTCTACTCACCGCATTCCCCGTGCATGAATTTGCCCACGCCTGGTCTGCTGACCGGTTTGGCGATACCACTCCACGGGCAAATGGGCGTCTGACCCTGAACCCATTGGCGCACCTGGACCCCATCGGCACCTTGATGATGATCCTGGTTGGTTTCGGCTGGGCCAAGCCGGTGCCCGTCAACCCGTATGCCTTGCAAAAGCGTTCTTCGGCTGCGCCGATGCTGGTCTCCCTGGCCGGACCAATGTCGAATTTACTGATGGCCATCATCGCCAGCATACCATTTCGCGTGGGTCTGGTATCCACCCACGCTATCAAGCTGCCTACTGGTTTGTTGCCGAGCCTCCCCTGGTTTCTGACCACATTTATTTATATCAATCTATTGCTGATGCTGTTCAACCTGATCCCCTTGTTTCCTCTGGATGGTGAAAAGGTCTTGGAATACTTTTTGCCGCCGGCTGGCGTTCGGATTTTAGATACCATTCGCCCATATAGTCCGATCATCCTGATGGCGATCCTGTTCGTGCTACCCATGATCGGTATCAATCTCTTGGGGACGATCCTCATACCAGCATTAACTTCTCTCACCCGCCTATTGATAGGGGCATAGCCTTCGTGCGCATCATGTACCGCGTGGGCCAGTTCTGGCACACGATATTTACCAGAGCCGATCCTGAAAAATATAACCAGGCGCACAAGCTATTAACCCCTGTAGAATGGGAGCTATTTGATAAGCTGCAGCCTGCCGAAAAATCTCATGCTCTGACAATGGTTCACAAGCTGCTCAAGCAGGGGGAGACTCAGCCTGACCTGCTCATTGCAGCATTGCTGCACGACGTGGGCAAGCTGAGATATCGCCTAAACCCCCTTGAGCGTGCCATGATCGTCCTGGCGAAGACTTTTGTACCTGATAAGGTTAAGCGCTGGGGAAGCGAACCGCCTGGCGGTTGGGAAAGCCTCCCATCCTGGCGAAAGGCTTTTGTCCTGTCGGAGCAGCACGCTGCCTGGGGTGCCGAGCTGGCCCATAATGCAGGCGTGAGCCCGCTCAGCGAAACCCTGATCCGCCAGCATCACATGCGGCAGGGCAGCGAGAACCAAACCAAAGAAGATAACCTGCTGCATAAGCTTTGGCTGGTTGATAATGAGAGCTGATCGAGGTTTCCGATGACGATAAAGATAACCATCATTGGCACAGGGCTGGTCGGTGCATCGATCGGTCTGGCTTTGGCGAGCCGGCAGGAACAGTTCCTGCGTACCGGGCATGACAAAAACCCCCAGGCGGCCAATCGAGCGAAAAAGATGGGCGCCCTTGACAAGGTGGATTACAACCTGCCCAGCTCGATCGAAGACGCCGCCATTGTCATCCTGTCACTGCCGCAGGACCAGATCCGTGAGACCCTTCAGTTCATCGCCTCTGACCTCAAAGAAGATGCCGTGATCATGGACACCGCCCCGTTCAAGGGCAAAGTCAGCCAGTGGATGGCGGAGCTTCTACCACCCCAGCGCTACTATATTGGCCTTACCCCGGTGCTCAATCCCGCTTACCTGGAGACCTCCTTCACGGGGGTTGATTCGGCTCGCGCTGACCTTTTCAGAAACGGTATGATGGCGATCTATTTACCCCACGATCTGCCTGAAGAAGCGGTTAAATTAGCTACCGATTTTTGCCAGCTGCTGGGTGCAGAGCACATGTTCATCGATCCACTGGAGCTGGATAGTATGATGACCGCCATTCATCTCCTGCCTGAACTGGTTGCTGCTGCCTTGTTGAATTCCACTGTCGACCGGGCCGGCTGGCGGGACGCGCGCAAGCTTACCGGCCGGCCGTTTGCATTGACCACCGGTGCGCTGCCACCGGCTGGGCTGGCCAGCTCGTTATCCAGCCAGGCCATGGCGAACCGTGATAGCCTGCTGCGCAACCTGGATATCTTATTGGATAACCTGGCAGTGCTGCGGTCGCAGCTGGAAACCCAGGAAGGTGAGCAGTTTATTGCTTACTTAGAAAAAGCCCGCCTGGCGCGTGAGACGTGGCTGCAAGATAAAGCTGATGCCAACTGGGCTGCCAAGGAATTTGTCTCCCCCGTAGAAATGCCGACTTCAAAACAGACCTTCTCGCGCATGTTCACCTTTGGCGGCGGACGAAAACCCAAAAAACCGAAATAACTGGTGCTAGCCGGAGCTATGCGCAGCATTTGACTGCAAATTTTATAATCAGCGAGGTGCCTTATGACCGATAAACTGCAATGGATCCAGGATGAGCTTCAAAAACTAAAAGATGACGGTTTGTACAATCGCATCCGCACCCTCAGCTCGCCTCAAGGCGCCTGGTTGGTGGTGGATGGCAAACGCGTGCTGAATTTTTGTTCCAATAATTACCTTGGGCTGGCGAACGACCCGCGCATCGTCCAGGCTGCCCAGGAAGCGGTAAAGAAATACGGGGTCGGTCCGGCTGCCGTGCGCTCCATTGCCGGCACCATGGACCTGCACCTCGAGCTGGAACGCCGCCTGGCTGCATTCAAAGGCGTGCAGGCTGCCATCACCTTCCAGTCGGGCTTTACCGCCAACATGGGCACCATCCCGGCCCTGGTGGGCAAGGATGACGCGGTTTTTTCGGATGAGCTCAACCATGCCAGTATCATTGACGGTTGCCGGCTGAGTGGGGCCAAGATTATCCGCTATGCCCATTGCAATCCTGACGACTTGAACCGGGTGCTGAGCGAAGAGCGCTCCAATTATCCCAAAGCCATGGTCATCACCGATGGTGTCTTCAGCATGGATGGCGACATGGCCCCCCTGGATAAGATCTACGAGGTCGTGAAAAAATATGACGCCATCCTGATGGTGGATGACGCCCACGGCGAAGGCGTGGTTGGGAAAGGCGGGCGCGGCATCGTCGATCATTTTGGCCTGCATGGCAAAGTGGATGTGGAGATTGGCACCCTCTCCAAGGCCTTTGGCGTGGTTGGCGGTGTGTCGGCCGGCAATCCGGTGGTGGTGGAATGGCTGCGCCAGCGTGGGCGCCCATTCCTGTTCTCATCCGCCATGACCGTCCCCGATGTAGCCGCTTGTCTGGCTGCCCTGGATATCCTGGAGACCTCCACCGAGCTGGTGGATAAGCTGTGGGAAAACACCCGTTACTTCAAGGCTGAAATGCTTCGCCTGGGCTTCGACACGGGGCTGAGCACCACCCCCATCACCCCCATCATGTTAGGTGAAGCACCTTTAGCGCAGCAGTTCAGCCGTGAGCTGTTTGAGAATGGCCTGTTTGCCATGTCGATCGGCTTCCCCACCGTGCCTAAAGGCAAAGCCCGCATCCGCGTGATGATCTCCGCCGCTCATGCCCGTGAAGACCTTGACAAGGGGCTGGAAATCTTCGCCCTGGTCGGCCGCAAATTAGGCGTGATTCAATAATCGTAAAGGCGAAGCATCCAAAGATGCTTCGCCTCTGCACCTCGACGACAAATATCTACGCTAAATTATTCTTTGAATGGATCGTAAGTTGGGTTGGTGCCAGCCCAGATGCAGCTCGGACGCCCATCCAGGTTGCATGAAAATCCATGGCTACAGCGGTGGGCCAGGATGCGCCCCGGCTGGTCTGGCAGGTGCTCGGGTGGGAAAACCACCTGCGCCTGCAGCCCCACCTTCTGGTCGATATGCTGGCAGTACTGCACTTTTAAGGTTTCCCAGGTCTTTTCGGTCATGTCTTATCTCCGATCAGGGATTAGTATACCTTGAACTTTTAGTCCGGCAAAGAGTTTTATTAAATCATCCGTCTCGCTGATTCCCGCCGGCAGGTATTCTGGTCTCTAAATCACGCATACACTCGTGCCGGATTAGCTACCCTCCTTGCTCATCAATGGCACTTCAGTTTTGTTCAGCAACTCTCGCACCACATCCGCAGCAGTTTCTCCGGACAGGGCATTCTCTGGGCTCATCATCATACGATGAGCCAGGCAGGCTACCGCCACCGCCTTAACGTCATCTGGGATGACATAATCACGCCCTTGTAGGACGGCACGCGCCTGGGCTGAGTGGTACACTGCCAGGCTGCCGCGTGGGCTGGCACCCAGGCTGAGTGCGGGATGCTGACGGGTGCTGGTCACCAGGTTCAGGATGTAGCGGCGCACGCTTTCCACCACATGCACCTGGCGCACCCTATTCTGTAAACCAGACAGGCCAGCCACGTCAACGGTCTGCTGCAAGCTTTCGATCGGGTGGGCCAGCTGTTGCCTCTTTAGCATGTCGTCTTCACTGGAGAGATCAGGGTAGCCCAGGCTAATGCGGAACAGGAAGCGGTCCATCTGCGCTTCCGGCAGAGGGAAGGTGCCCTCGAACTCGATCGGATTCTGGGTTGCCAGCAAGAAGAATGGCTTCGCCAGCGGATATGTCACCCCGTCCACGGTAACCTGCCCTTCCCCCATGGCCTCCAGCAGGGCGCTTTGTGTGCGTGGTGTCGCCCGGTTGATCTCATCAGCCAGCAGGATGTTACTGAACACGGGTCCAGGCCTGAACTCAAACTCTCGGTTTTTCTGGTTAAAAATCGACACACCTGTAACATCGTTAGGCAGCAGGTCAGGGGTGCACTGCAGCCGTTTAAATTCCAACCCGGTGGTGATCGCCACGGCGCGCGCCAGCATGGTTTTCCCAGTTCCAGGAGCATCTTCGATCAGCACATGCCCTTCGCACAGCACTGCCATCACCACCAGCTCAATGGTTAACCGTTTACCGATGATCACTTTCTCTACATTGGTGATCACCTTCTTCGCGAACTCTTGCACCTCATCAACAGCGACTTCTGCGGGTTGGATATCCATTTTCATGCTGGCCCTTTCTCGTCAATAGCGCTCATATCTTGTGGCAGTTTTGGCTGGAAGCGTTGCAAGATAGCTCTGGCTTGTTGCATGGTCCATAGCAGGCGTAGCTTCCAGCGAAGCTTGTTCCATAAGCTGATAATTTCACGGCTTGTGCTTGTACCAGTCGCATCTGGCCTGTAGCTGAGCCGCACAATGAGGTTCGTTAATGCTATGGCTTGCCCCACAGCTCTATTTCCGCTGTCCTCCAGGCTGCCCCCACGGCTGGCCTCCTCGATCTGCCTCTCCAGCAAGGCGCAAACTTCAAGCGGGGTCTCACCACCGGTGAATGGCACTCCCAACAGCTGGTCATAGCGTCGCAGCCGGCGATACACCTCGCTGGCTGCCTGCTGGGGCTTCAGCCGGTGCAAATGTAGCTCTGCCCATGCGATCCATGCCCCGCTTGCGAGCAACACTGCACAGAGCAGGGTCAGCCCAGCAGGCTTACTCAGGCTAATTCCGCCTGTACCGCTGGGTGGTGGGGGTACCATCGTTGGCGCAGGTGTGATTGGCGGGAGAAGCTGTTCGTTGCGGTTGATAGCGGGTAATCCAGCCGTCGGCTCAAAGGGCACCCAACCAATATCTGGAAAATAAACCTCCACCCATGAGTGGGCATCTGCCTGGGTAACGATGAAGCGCTTGGAGTTTAGATTATAAGTGCCACTGGCATAACCGATAGCCAGGCGGGCTGGGATGCCTGCAGAGCGTGTCAGGATCACCATGGCCGATGCATAATAATCGCAGTATCCCTTACGCAGGTCGAACAGGAAATAGTCCACTAGGTCGCGGCTGGCGGGGGGCAGGGGCACGTCCAGCGAGTAGGGGTAGGTACTCCGCAGGTACTGCTCGATCGTCCGCGCCCGATCATACGGTGTTGGCTCACCTGCTGTCAACTGGATGGCCAACTGCCTTACCCGCGCCGGCACCTCAGTTGGCACGGCCAAGTAGCGCTGTAAGACCCAATTTGGGTAATCCTCTCCGGCCTGCTTCAGCACCATCTCATTGGCTATCGGTACCAGCGATTGGATTACGTACCCGCTGCTCTCTATCTGCATCCCGAACAGGTCATTGAATGTGCGCCAGGCTGCACTGCTGGCTGTATCAATCACCACGGGCTCACCCGCCGCATAGATGCTCCCACCTTGACCAGGAAAGCTGCGTATGGTCTCCGTCACCAGCTGGTGGCCTGGCAAATTGGGCGGTTGCATCGGCTGCCCCGCCTGGTATATCACCTGGTCTGTCATGCTCGTGCTCCAGCCATGACCGGTATAGATATCATACGTGTAGCTGCGCCAGTATAGGGGTGGTAGCTGCCCACCTTGAAGTAAACCACCCAGGTCATCCACCTGCACTGACATGACTTGCTCATGGCTCAGCTCCGGGCCGGATCCTACCAGCAGCTCGCGTGGCAGCCCGGGATTTCGTTGGCTGCTGAAGGTATCGGGAGTGGGTGTGATAGCCGGCTGGATGCCCAATGACTTCGCCAAACCGCTTTGCTCTTGGGGAGATGAACCTCTTAGCCCAGCTGTCCACTGTGAAATCCGCTGGATGGATAACGATGAAACGAAGGCTGCCAATACCACCAGCAGGATGGTAATGAGCAGTGACACTTCACTCACCTGGCGCGATTTTCTTTGCGGATAAGCAACCTTGGTACTCACCCAATCTCGTTCGCGCTGCCCAAACTGCACGATGGCGACTAGCACCAAAGTTGTGCCCAGGATTATGTAGGTGGAAGCCGAGTTGTACCGCCCGTACGAAAGCGTGCTCAGGTTCAGCAGCACTGCGGGTAGCACTGCCAGGAGGGCATTCTTCCCGGCTCCTACCATCCAACCTGCCCAGGCAGCCACCAGCCATATACCATTGCTCCATACGATAGCCGCAGCTACAGGGTCAAAGATTGCCTGGCCGGTGAATAAACCTTTCATCCATACAGCCGCCCTGCCGAGCACCACCCCCTGTGAAGCAAACAGCCGCTGCACTGCCTCACCCAGGGGAGTCAGGTTCGCTCCTTTGATTGTCAGGGCAGTGACCATGCTGCTGATAAGGTGGACGAATTCATTCACGACGCTGCCAATTCTCGCATTCATCCCACCGGCAATCCATAAGCTAAAGCCCAAGCCTGCTAAGATCACGACCAGCGCTGACCAACCTGCCCGCCAGTGGAAAGCTGCCAGGCTCCACCCGAGCAAAAGGCCGAACAACAGGCTTTCCCACAATAAGCTCCACACCGGTCCCGTCAGCACAGCCGAGATGCCCGCCGCGCAGGCGGACAACAAGATGAAAAGCAGAGACAGGGTGAGCAGCTTGTAAAAACCTGCTGCCTGCATCAGGTTTCTTGTCAGCGAGTACTTTAATCCACGCTCTGCCAGGCTGGCCTCCCGTGCTGTGAATATAGCTTGGCCTTCTCCCCTGCCAGGATTTGACGCCGCTTGTTTTGCTGACCGGTGGCGTACGCATCTGCGAGTAGCTTGCCCGGTAGCTGCCGGTAAGGGACGTTGCCCCGTTTCAGGGCTGCCAGTACTCTTTCCTGCCCAACCGGGCTGCCAAAATCGGTGGGATCCACTAAAAGAGCTGTGAGGCTGCCCCACTTCTGCTGCCTTTGGGCATTTCCCACCCAGGCCGGATCACTCGATGGGGTGATCAGGATGACGGTTGCAGTGCGGATGCTTTGCCCTTGCTGCATTAACTCTGAAAGTGAATGGCTCCCAGGTTGGGCGTTGGCTAACAACCGTAGGATACGCCAGCTCTGGGTCGGGTCTGTGCTGGGCTCCAGTTTCACGTATCCCGGCCCTGCCATCACCAGCCCGACTTTTCGATTCTCCCGTAGCCCGCGCATGGTCAGTGAAGCCGCCAGCACGATGCACAGCTCCAGCGTGGAGTTATCCCCCGCTCCCGCTTGCACCGCCTCGTCCAGGTCAACGAAGATCAACCAATCTCTCGAAGCGGCAGTTTCCAGCTGTCTGACGATCAGCTCATCGAAGTGAGCCGATGCCCTCCAGTGGATATATTTCAGGCTGTCTCCTGCGATGTAATTGCGCAGGCCAATGTCATTGATGTTACGGCCCATAAAACCACGCCGGAGCCGCTCGTCACCTGCAATGCCTCCGCTGGGGATTTTGATCTGGCTGCTTGGCAGCAAAGGCGGCATGATCAGGATGGTGCTGGCATGTTGGTCCAGCTTGGTCAGGGTGTAGATGCCAAAGGGGTCGCTGCAGCGCAGGCGGGTAGGTCCCAGGGTATACACGCCGCGTCGCTTGAACAAATGATTCAGGTGCCGCGTGCGATGGGTATGGCCTGCTACGTCTGATACGAGTCGCATCGGAGTATCCATCGTGTCTGACACATCCGTGATCTCCACCCACAGTGCGGGCAGCCAGCCGCGGTTGGACAGCCTGATTTCCTCGGGCACCGATTCCCCCACCGTGGCCCAGGCCAGGTTGATTTTACGCTCTATTTCCAGGTTACGCTGCAGTGAATGGACCCATAAGAAAGCCAGTAGCCATGCCCCACCAGTCCCGATGGTGAAGATCAGCCAGCCCCGATACCCGGTGAGGATGTATAAGAAGCCTAAGCCAGCCACCAGGAAAGGTAGTATACGCAGGTTGAGGCGTCGCTCACTTTGTCGGGGTCTTTTTTGCACAGGATCTTTGCTCAAGGTGCCCATAGGGTACACCAATACAAACAATGTTTAGTATAATCCCCACTTTTTCCAGCTAGCCACAACATTTGTATGGTTAATAAAAAAAACACTCACCTGGCGCTGATACCTCCATATGCCTTACCAGGGATGAGGATGATTTTCCTCCCGAAGGATAAACCTATTTCAGGAGCTCTTCTGCAAAATGGCAGGCTGTCACGTGTTGCGGTCTCAATTCACGCAGCAGGGGTTCTTCGACAGAGCACCTTTCGCGCGCCATTGGGCAGCGCGGGTGGAAGTGGCACCCTGATGGCGGGTTGATCGCGTTGGGTATCTCGCCTCTTGGCATGGGCAGTGTTCGCCGGTGAGTGGGGTCGGGCACAGGCACGGCTTCGAGCAATGCCCGGGTATAAGGGTGAATGGTGTATTGGTAGACATCATTTAACGGGCCAACTTCACACATTTTACCGAGATACATGATCGCAATCCGGTTGCAGACGTATTTTGCCGTAGCCAGGTCGTGGGTAATGAATAGATAGGTCAGGTCGAACTGTTCCTTGAGCCTCATCATCAGGTCAAGCAGCAATGCGCGTACGGAGACATCCGCCATGGCGATGGGCTCGTCTGCTACGATTAGTGCCGGGTGGGTCACCAGAGCTCTAGCCAGCACCACTCGCTGGCGCTGCCCTCCTGAGATCTGGTGGGGGTAAAGGTCGTAAAAGATATGCGCAGGATTCATACCCACGGCAGATAGGATATCTAAAACCAGCTTACGCCTTGCTTCAGGGGAAAGGTCGGTCAGGTGTATTCTGGCTGGGTGGTCGATCGCCTGGCCGATCGTCATGCGTGGATTAAGCGATGCTAAAGGATCTTGGAAGACGATCTGCATGCGTGAGCGCATCTTGCGCATCTCTTCACTCTTCAGGCTGCCCAGATCGGTGCCATCGAAGATCACCTTGCCTGCTGTGGGTTCTAACAGGCGCAGCACCAGCCTGCCAACGGTAGATTTTCCTGATCCGCTTTCACCAGCCAGGCCGAACACCTCACCCTTGTAGATGCTGAAGCTGACATCGTCCACTGCCTTAACTGATGGGATATTGCCGCGGTTCAATAGGGAAGCGAACATACCAGATTGGATCGGAAAGTACTTTTGTAGATGCTCAACCCTCACCAGTTCTTCATTGGTATCAATAGAAGATATCCTGAGGTTTTGGTTGTGCATGGCGCTCGACTCAGGCATGGCTCTGCTCCTGTTTCTTGGCCATTACCTGAGGGTAAAGCCAGCATGCAGCCAACAGGCCTGCTTCAATATCCTCCAAAGGAGGGTCTTGCTCTCGGCAAATATCCATAACGAAGGGGCAACGTGGGTGGAATCGGCAGCCGTGAGGTGGGTGTGATAGATCCGGGGGTGCCCCTGCCATTTTATACAGCTCTCCACCATCCAACTTGATGTTAGGCACCGAGCGCAGCAATCCCTGGGTGTATGGATGCCTTGGGTTGGCAAAGACTTCGGTTACATCGCCGAGCTCGACCAGCTTGGCCGCATACATCACCGCAATGCGGTCGGCCACTTCTGCCACCACGCCAATGTTGTGCGTGATGAGCAGGATGGTCAGGCCGAATTCTTTCTGCAATTCCTTGAGTAAATCCAGGAACTTGGCCTCAACGATAACATCCAAAGAAGTGGTTGGTTCATCGGCAATCACCAGTTTTGCCCTCAGTGAAAGTGCCAGTGAGATCATTATTCGCTGTCGCATACCGCCCGACATCTGGTGTGGGTATTCGCTGATGCGCTCTTTCCGGATGCCTAGCCGCTCGATAAGTTCTTCGGCGCGTTTCCTTGCATCTGCATCAGAGACTTCCGGCTCATGGGTTTGGATGGTTTCGGTCAGGTGCTCACTGATGCGCTGGACTGGGTTGAGTGAAGTCATCGGGTCTTGGAATACCATCCCGATTTCCGCCCCGCGGATCTCCGGTAACTCCTTCTCCGACAGCTTCATCAAATCGCGACCATCGAACAGCAGCTCACCTTCAGTGATTCTAGCTGGCCCAGTATGTAAGCGCATTAAAGCCTTACCGAGGGTAGACTTACCACAGCCCGATTCACCCACTAAGCCAAGGTTTTCACCTCGTCGGATATCCAGTGAGACATTGTCCACGGCTTTAACCGAGCCCGCCCGGGTGAGGTACTCTACAGTAAGATCGCGAATGGAATATAGAATATCGTCAGGCATTAGCGTTGCCTCAGTTTGGGGTTGAATATCTCCATTAACCCCTCACCCAACAGGGTGAAAGCGAGAACGACCAGTAAGATGGTGAAACCAGGAAAGGTGATCAGCCACCAGGCATTTTGGATGAAGCGTTGACCACGTGCCAGGTCAATGCCCCAGTCGGCAATGGTGGGGGGTAAGCCTAATCCCAGGAAAGCCAGGCCGGCACCGGTCAGGATGGCATCTGCCACGTTTACCGAGAAGATAATGGCTACGGATTGGATGGTGTTGGGGAAAATATATTTCTGCAATATTTCCCAATTGCGAGCACCAATACTTCGCGCAGCTTCCACATATACATCCTCTTTTACCGACAGGGCCTGGCCGCGCACGATCCGGTAGTAGGTGGGGATATACAGCACTGCAATGGCGACAATGACATTCACTACACTGGGGCCCAACACCGCCGTGATGGCGATGGCCAGGATCAGGCCAGGGAAGGCATACATGCTGTCCATCAGCAGGCTCATCAGCCGGTCAAACGACCCTCCGATGAAGGCGGCCATCAGGCCTAAGGGCACACCCAGGATCAGGGAGAGAATTGAAGCGCTAAACCCGATCGTCAATGCCACTCGCGTTCCCCATAATAAGCGGCTCAAAACATCCTGGCCGATATCGTTCGTGCCTAATATAAACCCACCCGATGTATTTGCCCCCCCTGCTATACTTTCCCCCTCCTGAAGGGTTGGGTATTGGGATTTTACCCTCGCAAACTCATCTGATTCGACAACTGCCGCGACGTCCGTCCCGTTTGCCACGGCTTGCAGCGCTTCATCCAGAGTAGCGTAGCGGTCAATGACCGGGCGCAAGCGTAATCCACCTGGCTCGTTTTTAATCTGGTTGTCAATTTCCTGTGCTGCAGTATTTAATGCCCCGGCGGTATTACCTCCCTGGACGACTGCTACCGTAGGGCGTGATTGGTCTGAGGTGACGGCCAGGTCTTTTAAGGCCTTGACCGAAGACGTGTTCAATACGACCAACACAGGTACTGGGGGGTATTGACCGGGCGCCAAGAAGCTTGGTCCTACAATGGCATCCGGCTTGTATGGAGCAAACAATGAAGGAACGAAGGCAATGATGATAAAAATTACCACTAAAACCGATGAAATTGCTACGAACCACCAATCTGCTCCATACCACTTTCTGGCGTTGAGAATGCGCCTGACAAAACCTACCTTTTCAAGCTCAACTTCCCAGGTTTCGGTTGGGGCGCTAATTTCGGGAGGGGTTTTTCCGACGTTGTGCATGGTTAATACCTCACCCTTGGGTCAACCAGGCTGTAAATGACGTCCACTGCCAGGCTGATCATAGCTACCAATAGGGCGAACACCGCGATGGTGCTTTGTACGGCTGTGTAATCTCGTTGCGAGATGCGCTCCACCAGGTAACTGCCCATACCAGGCCAGGAAAACACAGTCTCGGTTAGAACCGCACCTGCCAATAAGATGGCAATCTGTAAACCTATTAATGTGATAATGGGAATAAGTGCATTTTTAAGTGCATGGCCGTAAACCAAGACACGTTCACGGATGCCGCGCGCCCGGGCCGCTGATATGTAATCCATCGATAATGTTTCGATAACATTGATGCGTGTGAGGCGTACGAAAATACCCGACAGGATTAGTCCAAGCGTGATCGTGGGCAATACCAGGTGCTGCAGCACCGACTTGAGTGCCAGCCAATTACCGGTAATGATCGAATCTATGGTGTAGATATTGGTAATATGGGTTAATGTAGTGCCGATGACCGGGTCGATCCGGCCGGAGATTGGCAGGATGTGTAATTTCACCCCAAACAATAGCTGGAGCATCAATCCCAACCAGAATATGGGTAGTGAGTATATGATGACTGCGTAGATACGCCATCCATAATCGGCCACCCCCTTGCGGTGGGCAGCCGCGTGTGCACCTCCGAATATCCCGATGACCAATGCCAGGATGGAGGCAGGTATGATCAGCTCCAACGTTGCCGGGAACCGCTCGCTCATCTCGTCCGCGATTGGCCGGTGAGCACCCACGAGGGAATTACCAAAGTGCAGGGTAAATAATTGCACCAGGTACCGGCCGTACTGGACATACATCGGATCATTTAATCCGAGCTGGGTGCGGATCTGCTGGATCATTTCGGGTGTCCCTTTCGGGCCAAGCGCTGATCGCACCGGGTCGCCTGGAACCACCCTCATGATGAGAAATACCAACGATCCCAGGATGAGGACCATCGGCAGGGTCAGCACAATGCGAGTCAGAATATAGCGCCGCAGACCAGTACTGCCACGGATGAACACATAACCTAGCAGAAATAGGGCCGGAACACCGATGAGAAGTGCAATAAAACCGATAGGAGACATAGATCAAGAAAAGGTGGGAAGCGGGGGTATTCCCCGCTTCCCTGGGTTTGTAATGGTTATGGTGTCTTGTTGATTAATGAGTAGTAGAACTCGATGTTGGGTCCGACGTTCAAAGTCTCAGGATAGGCGAACGTGCTGGTACCCGTGATATTGGTCCTGTAGATAATATGTTCTGCATTGAAGAAGATGGGCACAGACGCCACCAGATCAGCATAAATATCTGCGGCCTGCTTGTAAAGATCAGCGCGTTTTCCTTGGTCGGTTTCACTGTCTGCTTGGGCTAACAGGTCAACCAGTTGCTTAGCCTTGTCGTTGATCGGGTTGCCGTAATCGGTACCCTCAGCAGCCGGGGAGACGTTGGTGCCTTCACCACCGTTGTAAACGAATGGATCCAGGTAGTTGGAGCTGTCAGGATAATCGAAGAACCAGCCCAACACGCCTGCGGCATAAGCTTGTCCACCAGTCAGGGCAGTAACATAGGTGCTCCATTCCTGGGCCTGCAAGGTCACCTGGATCGCACCGGTTGCTTCCAGTTGCTTTTTAATCAACTCCATCCAGGCTGCTGTGGATGGCCCGTAGTGCTCAGGCGGGTACCACATCTCAAGCTTGAGTGGATTGGTCTCGGTATAACCAGAAGCGGCCAGGAATTGCTTGGCGGCGTCCAGGTTCGGCGCAGCGTACATGGTGTCGAAGACATCATCCGCACCCAGGAACCCTGATGGGATCATCGAGTACAAAGGTTCCACGTTACCGCCGTACACCGTGTCAGCAATTTCGTTGCGGTCGATCGCAGAGGCAATGGCCTTAACCACATTCGGATCGTCAGTGGGTGCCATGGTGTGGTTGAGGATTAGGAAGCGGATTGATCCACCTGGAACAGTTGCAACGTTTAATCCTTCAATGGCCTTCAATGGGTTGATCTGGTCGGGTGAGAACTGGCGCCAGGCAACGTCGATCTCGCCATTCTGGACCGCCAAAGCCATCGTCTGGGCATCAGCGTAGTCTCGGCGGATGATCTGGTCAACTTGCGGCTTCAGGTCACCGGTGTAATACGGGTTCGGCTCAAAGACGATCTGCTCATCTTTGGTGAACTGCGAGATATACCAGGGTCCGACACCGTAGATGGGGGCTTCCGGGAACAGCACGCAGGTATCAGCGGGGAACGTCTTTGGATCTGATACAACATACGGCGCGGTTGCCAAAAGCTGGACAAAATAACCTATTTTGTTTTTAAGGGTGAAGACGATCGTTTTAGCATCGGGAGCAGTAATGCTTTGAACGTATGGAGTGACCAATGCACCTGCCACACCATTCGGGCATGTGGCTCCCGGGCCGATGGTCAGCAGGCGGTTAAGCTGTGCCGCGTACATGGTCGCATCTAGGGGAGTTCCATCTGCGAACTTGATACCATCCTTCAATGTGAATGTATAGGTCAGGCCGTCCTCAGAAATCGTGCCCATGTCAGTTGCCAGCGCTGGCTCGAGGTCCAGCGTGCCAGGTTTCCAGCGTAGCAGGCCTTCACTGATATTCTTGATCGATTCCCAGTCCATAATTGCGTAGGCATCTGCAGGATCAAGGCTGGCAAGTTTATCAGTGACGCCAATGATGACCGTGTTCTTGGTTGGCTCTGCAGTAGGTGCTTCAGTCGCAGGCACTTCCGTTGGTGGAACTTCGGTGGGTGGCACTTCAGTTGGTGGAGCCGCCACGGTTGGCTCGGCGGTTGGCGGGGTAGTTGGCGTGGCTTGCGGAGCACAGGCTACTAGGATCATGCTGGCCAATACGACGAGGGCGAAAATTTGGAACCAGCGGTTGTGTTTCATATGTTCTCCTTCTTTGTGTGTTTAGTTTTGTTCAACATTATCGGATGTCTGATCGTAAATCGAAGCATTTATCTTGATTCTTCACCTCCTTGTCACAGATTCTGCACTGGTATCTGCCGTACAGATTAAGTGATAATTATACGCTGAATTATGCTTCATTCGTTCCATATTTCATAAGTGCATGATTAACTACCCCAAAACACTGACCCTGGTTCACAATACATCATTATATGGCAGATGAAAAAAAGGAGCGGGTGGTTAGCCCGCTCCTCATTATATTCGATATCCTATCAAGGCGTCTTCGATAGCGTGGCGTAGTTGAACTCGATGTTCGGCCCAATGTTCAAGGTCTCGGGCGTTGCATAGGTACTCGAGCCGTGGATATTGGATCGGTAAACGACATGTTCTGCCACGAAGAAGAGTGGGATAGTGACCACATTGTTGGCAAAAAGATCCTGCGCTTGCTGGTAAAGCTGCGTGCGCTTGGCAGGATCCTGCTCAACATCAGCCTGGCTTAACAGGTCAACCAGCAGCTTGATCTGGTCATTCATCGGGGTCCCGTAAGTTGAGCCGGTTGTCGGAGCAGTAACATTGGTGCCTTCGCCCTTGTTGTAAACAAAGGGATCCAGGTAGTTGGATGAATCAGGATAGTCGAAGAACCATCCCAATAGTCCAACGGAGTAGGATTGACCACCCGTCAGGGCAGTCACGTAAGTGCTCCACTCCTGCGACTGCAGGTTGACCTGGATTTCACCAGTTGCCTCAAGCTGTTTCTTGATCAGCTCCATCGCCGCGGCTGTCGAAGCCCCGTAGTGCTCAGGTGGATACCAGATATCCAGCTTTAGCGGATTGCTGGTCGAGTAGCCTGAAGCCTCCAGGTATTTCTTGGCTTGGTCGATATTGGGTGCTTGATAGATGTTATCAAACGATGTGGATGCGCCTAAGAACCCCGGTGGCACCATTGAGTACAGTGGATTCACATTACCGCCGTAAACAGTATCAACGATTTCATTGCGGTCAATTGCTGCAGCGATGGCCTTATCGACATTCAGGTCATCCGTGGGTTTCATGGTGTGGTTGATGATCAGGTAGCGGATGCCTCCACCATTGATCGTACCAACAGTCAATCCTGAAATGCTCTTGAGCGGTGTGATCTGCTCGGGCGAGAGGATACGCCAGGCTACGTCGATCTCACCGTTTTGCACGGCTAATGCCATGGTCTGTGGGTCAGCGTAATCGCGCACGATGATCTCGCTCACTTGCGGCTTCAGGTCACCCGTATAGTACGGGTTGGGTTTGAGCACCACCTGCTCCTTCTGAGTGTATTGGTCGATGTACCATGGGCCAACGCCGTAGATCGGTGCGGTTGGGAACAGCACGCACTTGTCGGTTGGGAAGGTCTTGGGATCGGAAGCTACGTAGGGTGAAGTTGCCAGGAGTTGCCGGAAGTAGGCAACAGGTGATTTCAGTGTGAATACGATGGTCTTGGAATCCGGGGCGGTGATGCTAGCAACAAACGGTACCGCCAGTGAATCGGCTACGTCATTCGGGCATTTCGGCCCGATGGTCAGCAATCTGTTGAGCTGTTGGGCATAGATCGTAGCGTCGAGCGGTGTGCCATCACCGAACTTGATCCCATCCTTCAGCGTGAAGGTATAGGTCAGCCCATCCGATGAAACCGTGCCTAGGTCAGTAGCCAAGCCTGGGGCAAGGTCGATTGTGCCAGGTTTCCATACCAGCAAGCCTTCACTGATATTTTTAATCAGTTCCCAGTCACGCGTGGCGTATGCGTCCGCTGGGTCGAGGCTGGCAATCGAGTCAGTTGTCCCGATAATGATTGTGTTAGCACTCGTTGAAGGGTTTCCTGCCTGGGTAGCAGCTGGCGTGGTTGCCTGGGTTGCAGATTGAGTAGCTGCAGTGGTAGGTGCCTCGGTTGTGGCTGCGGTAGGTGCACCACCCTGAGTGGGTGCCTGTGTGCTGATTCCTCCTGGCGGGGTCGCATTGCCAGCGGCGGATGAGGCACATGCAGACAGGATCATACTAGCCATGAGAAACACAGCCAATATATAATACAGGCGAGTTTGTTTCATATTTCCTCCTTCAGATTTTTCTCTATACCAAGAAATTTATTGGACGTTCTTTCATACTTTCCTTGCCGCTCAATAGATTTCCGCCTCTTTTTATTGACCAGCAATTTTTAATGTGAAAGATATTATATGTAAATCATGGTTTTTACAGGTGATTGTTTCATAAAACCACGATTAATAATCGGACAAAACCACTCTATATTACGAGTAAATTCGATTAAAGAATTTTGATTGGGGATAATTTGCCGGGTTTTTCTCAGCTTGGATGATTACTCCGGTTAGCTTTTGTCGTTTTAGGAAAAATTTCCTGCAATGTCGATACTTGCTTAGAAAGATTAATGATCCAACCAATCACTATAAAGCTCGAAAGAAGTATTGTGCCAGATGTTGTCCATCCCTTTGGACTTGACTTGGGTTAGCTTTTATCCTTATGAAGCAAGTTTCTTCATATTCGTCCCGAATAAACAAGCAGAAAGATCGTACATCGACATCATGCTAGTCATTTAATCATTCTAAGCATGGTTAAGGCATGATCTTTCGGTCATCACCAACCCGCCGTGATTCACTACTCATAATTAATCAATTGGGGCTGCCTCGAAAGTTGATGAGGCAGCCCCAATTAACCATCATTAACTCCTGCGCCCCCTAAGGGGTAAACTTGATCACTTGAGTCTCGCATACCCCGGTCATATCATTATGTGAACAGATGGTTATGGTAGCTTCAAAGGAATGACCTGCAGGGTTATACGTAAAATCATTACCATATAGATAGCCGACCTTGCCTGGGTCAATATAACCGATTGCCTTCTCAATTGTGCAGTCCGTGACCAGGTCAAATACCATGCTGGAGGTTGTCTGCTGGGTATGCGCGGTGATGTCTTTCGCTACAATGGTATAGGCTTGCAATGTCTTCGTGCCGGTATTAATGACCTTGAATTCTAAAGAATAGCCTTCGCATTCTTTGACCATTGTGAACCCTGTAGTGAAATTCACCAGGGGTGGAGGGGGAGTAGCTACTGGTAGATTGGACAGGCTGCCGTTGATGGTGACGTACTTGGTCCACAACCAGCAAGATTGGGAAGGATTTGCAGGATCTTCAGCGATCACATAATCATCAAAAGCGGAGTTAGCGACGATCTTTACAGTTATTCCGCTCATGAACACCATGACTAGTGTGTAATCACTGGATGGTCCGGTCCGGCAGTTCGTGTTTTCATTTATGGTAGCGGTCGCCAAGGTACCCGCACTGGCTGGAGGAGCTGCCGGGGTCTCTGTTACTCCAGGCGTTTCAGTAGGGAGCGGCTGTTGTGTGGCTGGGATGGCCGCGGTTGGGAGGAGTGTGCTGGTGTCAGCTGCGGTAGCGGTCGGCTGTTGTGTGGCTGTTGGAACTTCGCTCATGGTCGGCGCTGAAGTTGTGGCAACCAGCTCAGCAGAGGGGCTGGCTTGTGCCTGGGTATTTGTTGGAGCCAGCGTTGGGCTGCTACAGCCGGTTGAGAGCAGTGCCGCGATCATTACATAGATAAAAAGTCGAGCAAAACTGAATTTCATGCTGCCTCCTTCGATTATATTGTTTGTGAACGGATGAAAATATACGCTAGACCTCACTACATGAATACTTATACTCCTTTTTACGCTTGCTGTGAATAATCTTTGCCGATTAACAGGATATCATTTTCTTCATGGTGTGGATATTATTGGTTCCGAACCTTCGCTCAAATTAGCCTTAGTATTCTAAATGCTATTGGTTTATGGAGGGTATGGTTCGCTGTCTGACATTAAGGATATAAAAGGTAGCACTGGCTAGAAATACGCTGCCGAGCGCAGTCAATATCACTACCTCTGATCCAATCGGGACGATCAGCTGGCCCATGATCCATGGAATGATCATGCTGCCCAGGCTGGAGCCGGCGAAAAATATGCTGGTGACCTTACCCGACATATGCATCCTGCTTTGGGCATCATTCAACAGCGTTGGGAAGGTTGACGCCATGAAGAACCCCGTCCCGATGGCTCCGAGCCAGAGGAATGTTGCCTTTGATGAGAAAAATAGCAAGACTAGCAGGCTTACGATGATCCCGCAGAAATTAATCCACAGCATGGTGTGGGGCCTGAGCTTCACCGAGAGTGGAATGGAAACCAGGCGCCCTACCGTTAATGCTCCCCAGAAGGCAGCATTGATACTGGCAGCCATCGTGGGATTGGCATAGGCTTGATAAGTCGAATACGTGTAAATCCAGCCTCCGAACCCTAGTTCAGCGCCCGTAAAAGCAAAGAAGATGATGGTCAGCAGGACTACCTGGATTGGAATAGCCGGTCGTTCTTCGGCTTGCTGCCTGGACCGGATGTGGGAGGGGCTGGGTAAGAATGGTATGATCAGGCCGACCAGCACAATCACGATCGCCGGCAACCAGTAAACACTGTTAAGGGATCCTGCACTGGCCAATACTGCCGCCACAATGAGCGGGGCTGTGGTTGTCCCGATCCCATAAAAAGCATGCAGCCCGTTCATAAATGGAGGTACACGCTCACCATGTAACCACACGATCAGGGTGTTAACGCCTACATCCATGACGCCTTCGACGACCCCGATGACGAAAAAGATGATCTGCAGGAAAAGAAGCTGCTGTGCCAGCGGGACAATGACCATCATTCCGCCGAGTACGAGCAGTGCTGCCCCGATTACCGGGTGGCCTTTCACCCGGTCATATACCCTTCCCGAAGCAAAAGACCCCAACAGGTAACCGAATGAAACCACCAGGAATAAGGAGCTGATCTGTGCCAGGGTGGAATGGGTGTTACTCGCCAACCCCTGGATGGTTGGCCCCAGCACAGCAGTGGCTGCACCCAGGCAGATGAAGCTCAGGTAGTAAACAATGGTGGTGCTATATAAGGTTTTATGAGGCACTTCGGTGTTCATGGGAGCTTCTTTCCTGGGTGATGCGGGTGATCATATTCATCCTGGTGGCCTGTGCACTCTTTTGAGGGCATTTCACATTCGTCAATGTGCGTGCATGGTGGGTATTTTAATTCATATCTCAGGTCTCTGACCAGCACACCGCTTGCCTTTTATTTATTCCGTCGGTTCCATGTCTCTGTTCCTATCTACGCTTCAGCCATTTGTGTCTCAATCATTGCGATTCCTAACCCTGCAAGCTTACCGAGCTAGCTATTTAAGTAGGATATAATTTCTGCGAGGGCTGTTGAAGGCGATCGTAACGTGCGAATCATCCGCCACGCGCACAAGACGTTCAGATTTACCTTGCGTGTAACACACCGTGTTCAATGCAAGCGCCTGAATGATTATCTGGACAGGAGATCGCTGAAATTCATTCGATGAGAGTAAATTATGCCTGACTATTTGATCACCTGCTGTTCCACGGTTGACCTGCCTTACGAGCATCTGCTCAAGAGAGGCATCCCCTATACCAGTTTCCACTTTAATATAGATGGGATGGAATTTCCTGATGACCTGGGCCAGACCATGCCGTTTGAGGAGTTTTATCGTCGGGTTGCTGCAGGGGCGATGCCCACCACTTCACAGGTAAATATGGGTCAGTACCTCAGCTTTTTTGAGCCATTTCTGCAGCAAGGCCAAGATATTTTACATCTTTCCTTATCTTCCGGTTTATCGGGGTCATATAATTCTGCCCTGCTTGCCCGTGAAGAGCTGCTGCATAAATATCCTGGGCGTAAACTGTTGTTGGTCGATACTCTGGGAGCGTCATCAGGGTACGGCCTGCTAACCGACCTGGCTGCCGACATGCGCGATGGAGGAGCAACCCTCGAAGAAGTGCACGCCTGGGTTGAGGCGCGTAAGCTTAATCTCCATCATTGGTTTTTCTCAACTGATCTCACCCATTACCGGCGCGGGGGGCGATTATCTGCCACCTCTGCCTTCATGGGCACCCTGATGCACATCTGTCCGCTGATGAACATGAACGATGAGGGTAAATTAATTCCCCGGGCGAAGGTCCGTGGGAAAAAGCATGTCATCAGCGAAATTGTCCGCATGATGGAGCTGCATGCCCAGGATGGCCTGGAGTATTCTGGAAAGTGTTTCATCAGCCATTCTGCATGCATTGATGATGCTCGTGAAGTTGCCCGGTTGATCGAAGCGAAATTTCCTCGGATGAATGATTCGGTCATGGTCAACAGCGTTGGCATGGTTATCGGTTCCCATACCGGTCCTGGCACAGTCGCCCTCTTTTTCTTGGGTGACAAGCGCACCTCCTGAAGCAACCCCACTAATAATTTTCAAAAAAGCGATCGACCCCATTCCACAAAGCCACGCGCTTGTGACTTTTTTTATGATGAGGGTATCTGGCATCCTTCTCTGTGGGGATCCGCTCGTCGAACCTTAATTGTCCTTGAAGTGGCATTTTTCCTGCATATCTACGTTAATGCCAATCGGTTTCTATTATTTATGCAAGAACCTTTGACATTCTTTCTTACCGCGACTAAAATGAGTACATGTTTCGGGAGGCAGGATGAGTGCCTGGCCAGGAAAATTCGTTATCGGTCTTACGGGTAATATCGCTACCGGCAAAAGCGTCGTGCGCAAGATGCTTGAGCATCTTGGTGCTTATGGCATTGATGCCGATGCGCTCGGTCATCGGGCCATCGCCAGGGATGCCCCTGGGTATAAACCGGTGCTAGATACGTTTGGCAAGTGGATCTTGGGCCCCGATGGCCAGGTCGATCGGGCCAAGCTAGCCCGGGTGGTGTTTGCCGATCCTGATGCTTTGGTGCAGCTCGAATCCATCGTCCACCCGCTGGTACGCCAGGCCATTGACCTTTTGATCCGCCGTTCATCGCAAAAGGTGATCGTGATCGAGGCCATCAAGCTGCTGGAAGGTCCCCTACGCCAGGCATGTGATACCATCTGGGTGACCTACACGCAAAAACAGACCCAAATCTCCCGCCTCACTCAAAAACGGGGCCTCAGCCTGGCGGTTGCCCACCAGCGTATTAATTCACAGCCAGCGCAAGAAGAGAAAGTTAAGGCTGCCGATATAGTCATCCAAAATGAAGGCTCATTTGAAGAGACCTGGCAGCAGGTCACGCGTGCCTGGAAAGTGCTCTTCCCTTCCTTCGATTCGGGTATCTATAAGCCCATCACCGCCCCCAAGGGCGTCATGCTGGTGGAAAAAGCCCGCCCGCGTCATGCCGCCGAGATTGCCGCTCTGGTTGGCCAGCTAAGCAACGGTCGCAACAAGCCCACCGACGAAGACATCATGGCTGCTTTCGGTGAAAAAGCTTTCCTGTTCCTCAAGATCGATGGGGCTCCGGTGGGTGTGGTAGGCTGGCAGGTAGAAAATCTGGTTGAGCGTACCGACGATGTGTATATCGATCCCAGGCAGCCTCTCTCAGACGCCATGCAGGCGCTCTTAAAAGAAATCGAGTCGACCTCCCGTGATCTGCAGTGTGAGATTGCCCTGCTCTTTTTACCCCCCGAATTATCCGCTCAGGAAGACATCTGGACTTCCCTTGGGTACGAGATGTGCACCATCGAATCATTAGGTGTGCGTGCCTGGCAGGAAGCAGCTCAAGAGACCCTTGGAAAAGGGGAGTCCATGTACTTTAAACAATTACGCAAGGATCGCGTGCTGCGTCCTGTTTGACCCACCGTTCCTGCCTGCTTTCCAACGTGAATAAGCTTCGACGCAGGAGAAATACCGAATTTTTTAGGATGGATCAAGGTTCTCGTGCAAAACCTGCTTAGCTACCTGATTGAAAGCCTGGGTTTTATCATCGACCGGATTACCTGGTTGAGTATCCTCGACCTTGCCATCGTCACGTTAATCTTCTTTGGCTTGCTGATTCTTCTGCGCGATACCCAGGCGGTTGTGTTATTGCGGGGTGTGCTCGTCCTGGTGGTGTTGGGAAGCCTGTTAAGTAGCATGGAAGTCCTGCCGGCCTTTTCCTGGCTGGTGCGTACCACCCTGCCTGCGTTGGTCCTGGCTATTCCGGTGATCTTCGCCCCCGAGATTCGCCGGGCATTGGAGCGCCTTGGGCGAGCAGGATTTATATTTGGCAATGGCAAGGCCTCCCCAGGCACACAAAGATCCATCTCCGCCGTGGTCAACGCGGCTGTCCGCCTCTCTGACCGCCGCCATGGTGCTTTGATTGTCTTCCAGCGCCTGGATAACCTGGAGGAATACATCCGCACCGGTGTCACCGTGGATGCTCAGATGACACCTGAGCTGATCCTGCAGGTCTTTTATCCCAATACACCCCTGCATGATGGCGCAGCCATCATCGAAGGCTCACGTATGGTGGCTGCTGCCTGCGTGATGCCTCTCTCGGCCAGCGGCGTCTTGGCTCATACTCCCGACCGTCAGCTGGGCTTGCGGCACCGGGCTGCCCTGGGGATATCTGAGACTACCGACGCAGTCGTCGTGGTTGTTTCAGAAGAGAGCGGCACCATCTCGGTGGTCCATAACGGCCGCATGATCCGCCGCTTGGATTCCGAGCGCCTAGATAATATTTTACGGACATTCTTCTCACCTGAAGCTGAGCGTAAAGGCTTGGCAGACTGGTTTAAAAGCATTTATCCGAGCAATGACAAGCCCACGGGTGAGGATAAATAAGTGAAGATCCTGCGCTGGCTGGCAAAGAATATAAGCACCCTGCTTACGGCTTTCATCCTGGCTGTCATTGTGTGGGTCTCGGCAGTAATTGCCTCCGACCCGAACGAGGAGCACATCCTGGCGCGGCCAGTCCCGATTGAGATCATCGGGCAAGACCCCAGCTTGCAGATTATGGGTGATGTGCCCTCAACCGTCTCGGTAGTGCTCCGCGCTCCTTCCTCGGTGTGGACGCAATTGGATAATGATTCCAGTGCAGTGACTGCCAGGGTTGATCTGTCGGGTTTGGCAGCGGGTACACACACCCTCCCAGTCCAAGTACAAATCACCCCCCATCCGGTCCGCCTGATCAGCCAGGACCCGGAGCAGATTTCCATTGCCATGGATAATATTGTCTCGCAGGAATTTGCGGTTGATTTGGTTGTGACCGGTAATCCACCGGTTGGTTACCAGGCACAAACGCCGCTCATGAACCCCGAACAGATCACGGTGACTGGGGCCGAGTCATTGGTTGCAAAAGTTCAGCAAGCCGCCATCACACTGGATATGACCAATGCCAGCCATACCATAATCCGCAGCGAAGTGCCTGTTCTGCTGGATGCTGAAGGCCAGGTGGTGAGCGGCTTGTCCATTACTCCCGAGTCAGTCCTGGTGACACAGCCCATTACTTTATTGGGGGGATATCGCTATGTGATCGTCCGGGCGGTCACTGAAGGTCAGGTTTCCACTGGTTACCGGGTAACGAATATTTTTGTCTCGCCTATTGGGGTGGTGGTATTCTCTTCAGATCCCGAGCTGGTCAATAATTTACCCGGGTATATTGAGACCCAACCTATCGATCTGACCGGCAAAGAGGATGATTTTGAAACCCTGGTCGACCTGAACCTTCCCAATGGGATTACCGTGGTGGGCGATTCGAAAGTGCTCGTCCAGGTGAGTATTGCTATGGTTGAATCCAGCCTGGCGATCTCCTTGCCAGTCGAAGTGATCGGGCTTTCGCCGGGCATGGTTGCCACCTCCGAGCCCCCCGTAGTGAATGTTATCCTGGCCGGGCCGGTTCCTGTGCTGAATACCCTCAGCCCTACCGATGTGCGCGTGCTGATCGACCTGACCGGTTATGAAGTTGGCACCTACCAGTTTACGCCCCAGGTGAATATCCTGCCTACCGGGGTGACCCTCAGCTCGATTCTACCTGCCACGGTGTCTGTCACCATCAACATTGCACCCACCCCAACTCAAACGCTTACCCCAAGCGGCACCCTTACCCCAACCCCGGTTGCGACGAAAGTACCCTGAGGATAATTGATGGCAAAACCAGTTGTAGCCTTGGTTGGAAGACCCAACGTCGGTAAAAGCACCTTATTTAATCGCCTGGCTGGAGAACGTCTGGCAGTGGTGGATGATGTCCCTGGCACCACCCGCGATCGCCTGGTGATGGAAGCCGAATGGGCGGGACGTGTCTTCGACATCGTGGATACCGGCGGGATTGACCCCACTCAAACTGGGACTGGTCGCAGCCAAAAGCCACTCTCCATCGGTTCGGCTGATTTTATCGAGCAAATCCGGGCACAGGCTGAGATTGCCATCCAGGATTCAGATGCGGTTTTATTTCTCACCGATGCGGACAGCGGTATCACTCCCGCAGATTATGAAGTGGCGCAAATCCTGCGCAAGCATCAGCGCGATGTGGATGGCCAGGTGCGGCCGCCAGTCATCCTGGTGGTGAACAAATGTGAGAATGAAGCCCGCCGCATGGCTGCTATGGAATTCTATGAGCTTGGCCTGGGTGAGCCTTATCCAATTTCTGCTTTGCACGGCACGGGCACGGGCGACATGCTGGATGCCCTGGTCGATGCCATTCAGAAAGACGGTGAGGAAGTTGAAGATGAATCGGTTAAGATCGCCATTGTTGGCAAGCCCAATGTAGGCAAATCCAGCTTGCTGAACCGCATCCTTGGCGAGGAGCGTGCCATCGTCAGCCCAATTGCCGGTACCACCCGCGATGCCATCGATACCCACCTGACCTATGCTGACGTGCCCGTGACCCTCATCGATACTGCCGGTATTCGCCGTCGCGGGCACATCATCCCCGGAGTGGAGCAATACAGCGTGCTGCGTGCCCTGCAGGCCATCGAGCGATCCGATGTGGTCCTGCTTGTCCTTGACGCCACCGTCGGTCTCACCGCTCAGGATGCTCATATCGCCGGGTTCATTTTGGACGCCTGGAAAAGCTCGGTCGTACTGGTAAACAAGTGGGATGCGGTAGAAAAAGACACCCACACGATGGTCGATTATACCCAGCATATCCGCCAGGAGCTCAATTTCATGGATTATGTGCCGATTCACTTTATTTCCGCCAAGACCGGCCAGCGTGTGGATCAGGTACTGCCAATCGCCTTACAGGTTCAGGAGGAGCGCCTTACTCGCTTGCCCACCTCGAAGATCAACCGCATTATTCACGAAGCGCAAGACCGGCATGCTGCCCCTTCCCATGGGGGGGCGGGATTAAGGATCTACTATGGTTCGCAGGTTCGCAATGACCCTCCGGTATTTCTCCTGCACGTGAATGATCCCAAGCTGGCCCATTTCACCTACCTGCGCTACCTGGAAAACTGTATTCGCCAGGAGCACCCTTTTTTAGGTACACCTATCCGTATTGTCCTGCGTCCGCGCCGAAAATGACCCGCCCAGGGGATAATGCACTGCTGGATGTTCACAGATTATTAATCCACCCGCTCTTGTCCTGCAGTGAGACCGGTCTTATAATGCCTGGAACGCGGAGGAATTTTGAACAGAAATCTTATCGAGGCTGAGCCCTCAATTTCTCAACCGAAAGAGCAGCGGTCTGGCTTTTTCCGTTTTTTAGTGGATGTCCTGGAGACCCTGGTACTATCCGTGGTGCTTTTTGTCAGCATCAACCTGATTTCAGCTCGCATCCGGGTGGATGGTGCCAGCATGGAACCGACTTTACTCTCGGGTGAATATGTCATCGTCAACCGCATCAGTTACAAGCTGGGCTCGCCTCAGCGCGGCGATATCATTGTCTTTCACTTCCCGCGCGATCCTCGTGAAGAATATATCAAGCGCGTGATCGGTTTACCGGGCGATAAGGTAGAAGTAAAGGATGGCGAGGTTTACGTCAATGGACAGGCCTTGGATGAGAGCTATCTGAAGGTACAAACCAACTACCCGGGATCCTGGCAAGTTTCGGAAGGTCAGCTGTTTGTCCTGGGTGATAACCGCAACAATTCATCCGATTCACACGATTGGGGCACGGTCCCCATGAATTATGTGGTCGGTAAGGCAGTTCTGGTCTATTGGCCACCGCCCGAGTGGGGTTTGATTGATCATGTCCCGCTGGTCAGTGCCGCCAGATAGTCAGTGAGCAATCTTATGGAATTGGCCCACATCATCTCGTTAGCGAAGGATTATGACCACCAGCTGCCTCCAGCCCCCGCACCATTCACTCCACCTGCGGGCAGGGAAATTGCCGGCTGGATTGACCACACCCTGCTCAAACCCGACGCCACCGCTACCCAGATCCGCACGCTGTGTCAGGAAGCACAGCAGCATCACTTCGCCTCCGTGTGCATCAACCCGTCCTACGTTCCCTTGGCCAGTGGTCTGCTGAGAAATGCTGCTGAAAAAGTCTGCGTGGTGGTGGGTTTTCCCCTGGGCGCCACTCTCCCTGAATATAAGGTGTATGAAACCCTAGCCTGCATAAGTGCTGGTGCTGAAGAGATCGATATGGTCATCAACATCGGAGCTCTCAAGTCGGAGGCTTACGGTCTGATGCTGAACGAGATCCAGGCTGTCACGGGCACTGCCCACAACCAGGGTGCGCTGGTTAAGGTGATCATCGAGACCTGTTTTCTCACCCGCCAGGAGAAGATCATGGCTTGTCTGCTCAGCCAGGCGGCTGGCGCTGATTTCATCAAGACCTCCACTGGATTTGGCACTGCAGGTGCAACTGTAGAAGATGTGGAGTTGATGCGCTGTGTGATCGGTCCCGAAATGGGCCTCAAGGCGGCTGGTGGCATCCGTACCTATGCGGACGCCCTGGCGATGATCAGGGCTGGTGCCACCCGCCTGGGTGCCAGTGCCGGGGTGAAGATCCTTCAGGAAGCTGAGGCAGCCGTTCATGAGTGATGATGCCGAACGTCCGGCTGAGCAATCACAGGCTGGTGAGCAGCCCGAAGCCCTGCACGTCTGTCCAGAGTGCCACACCGGGGTGTTGCACCTCGAATACCTCACTTATTTCACCTGGCTGAACGATGAGCTTATCACTGTGCCGAATTTCCCCTCCTGGGTCTGCGACGTGTGCGGCAAGCGTGAGTACGATACCCACGCGGTGAGCTGGTTGAACATGTTGCTCAGCCCAACCACGGGCCGGAAAAAGAAACCGCGGCGCAAGCATTTGCCTCGCAATTTGAATCGACCTCAACCCCACAGCTAAACCTAAATTCGGAGCTACGTGATGGTCTCGCCGATCCCAAACCGCCTCATCCCCGCCGAGATATTGACCACCAGCCACTACATTTTTGGCCAGATCAAGGTCATCCAAAGTGGCCTGGTAGGCATGCTTACCGATACGACCACCTCGTTCATTGAGGTCAATGACGCCAGTATTGCGCCGATTCACAAACCAGCCAGTGTGGTGAATTACACTGCCCAGCTGTACATGGTGCGCTCTGAGATCGCCGTGGTCAGCTTGCGTAAGCGTGAGTATATGGGCTTGCAGGGCGTCTTGAGGAGTGGCTACCAGCGCCTTATCCCCTACCCGGTCCAAATATCGACCCGTACCTATGACATTACTGCCACTATTGAGTGGTCAGGGCGTTTCGAATTTCCCGCATTAATTGCTGAAGGAACGAGCAATTTTATTTTCCTGTACGAGGCATCCCTCACTGCGCCTCTCTACCCCGATTTAAAGATCGAATCGCCGGTGATGTTACTTAATCGTTCCTTCCTTGAGACGCTGATCGTCACCAAGTAACGATCGGCCAGGCCATTAATCCTTTTCGCCGTAGGTTCATCTGCCTTCTTTTGAAAAGGCCACCCCGTTTGGCTATATATCGTGCCTTCCTATGGGGATGCCGATTATTTTTTGGGCTAATCATGCTCCATCCAGTGATGGTAGATCTCCTTCCCTGATGGATATACTATAATATCCTGATTGGATTGCTCATCCTTTCCAACTATCCTCAATTGAATCGAGGCTCGCTATGGATCAAAAACTCTCCCTTGGCTTTAAGCTCAAGTACGGTTTAGCCGACCTGGGCTTTGCCCTGATCACTTCGGCAATCCAATTTTTCCTGCTTTTTTATTACACCGATGTCGCAGGAATCGATCCGGCTCTGGCTGGCCTGGCATTGATGGTCGGAAAACTTACCTGGGACGCCTTCAATGATCCCCTCTTTGGCTACTGGTCTGACCGGACCAGGGCAGCCTTTGGACGCCGCAGGATCTTCATGGTGATTGGTGCGGTACCGCTCGGCCTGGCCGCCTGGATCATGTTTTCATTGCCGCAGGGGCTCACCGGTGCCGCAGCTTTCTTCGCCGTCCTGGTCAGCTTCCTGCTGGTAGACACCTTCCACACCATGACCACCACGCCGTATTATGCCCTCACCCCCGAGCTGACCCGTGATTACAACGAGCGCGCCAGCCTGACATCCATACGCATGATCTTCAGCGTTTTGGGCTACATCCTTGGGGCTGCCCTCACCACCATCCTGGCCAGCATCTTTGAATCAACCGGGTTGAGTATGCAACAGGCCTGGAGCGCGACGGGTGCGGTCTTCGGTCTCGTAGCCATTACCACCACCCTGATCACAACCTTCTCCATCAAAGAACACCCCGAATTAGCCGGCGAGCCATCCAAGCTGCCTGCATTTAAGGCGGTTTTTACCGCATTTAAAAACAAGCCATTCATTATCCTGATGATTGCTTTTATCCTGAGCAGTTTCAGCTTTACCGTGCTCACCGCCCTGGTGGCTTACTTCATCACCTACCAGCTGAACATGGGTGATCAGGTCTCCTATGTGCTGTTGGTCATGCTGGTCATGATCGGCCTTTTCCTCGTCCCTGCCAGGATGATCTCCGATCGCATCAATAAGGGACCGACCTACGCCTTGGGGTTGTTCATCGCTTCTCTGGCGGTGATGACCGGTTTCTTCCTGCCCCATGAACCCACCCCGTTGATCTATCTCATCGCCGCGGTGGCCGGGATCGGCTTTTCCACCCAATGGGTTTGCCCGTGGAGCATGTTGCCCGACGTGGTCGAATATGATGAAAAAATGACTGGGGAGCGCCGTGAAGGCATTTATTACGGCTTGTGGGCATTCCTGACCAAGTTCACCAGCGCCTTGGGTGTGGCAGTCAGTGGCTGGGCTTTGGGGTTGTTTGGCTATGTGCCCAACGTCGAGCAGACCGCCCAATCGTTATTTGGTATTCGGCTTTTCTTTTCCATCGTGCCTGCCGTGGTGATCCTGATCAGCCTGCCATTGCTGATCTGGTATCCCATCACCCGCCTGAGTCATGCCGCCCTGGTCAAGGAGTTGGCCGAGAAAAAAGCTGCCAGCCTGCAGGAGGTCGTATGAAGGTTGTCGTCATCGGTTCAGGCATGTCGGGGCTGACGGCAGGGGCGTACCTTGCCAGGGCCGGTCACGAGGTGGTCGTCTATGAGCAATTCGATGCACCCGGTGGGGTGACCGCCACTGTCCACCAGGAAGGCTTCGGCTGGGATATTGGCCCGCTGTTGGTGGAAGGCTTTGCTCCCGGCGATAAAGGCCGTATCATCCTGGAAGAGCTGGGTGTCAGCCAGCGTGTTCCGGCGGTACATGAAGACCGGGGTTTATCCATGCCAAAATTTGCCCTGTGGAAACCCAAAGACTACCAGGGCCCATATTGGAGAAGGGAGCGCCTGAAAGAGCTGTTCCCCAGCGAGAGCCAGGCACTTAACCGCTATTACCAATTTTATGACCAGATGATCAAGCTGATGGGCATTGCCCGCCAGGCGGAGAGTGCCCGTGGTCTGGCCGGACTTTGGCTGAAATTACAATTGTGGCTGGCTTTTCAGCCGGTCAAGGGCAAGGCTAAATGGAATGGTGGCCAGCTCATGGATTATTACTTCACATCGCCAGAGCTCAAAACCTTATTCCTGGGCATTGTGGCCGATTTCGTCACCGCCCCCAGTGAGTTTCCTAGCCTTGGCGTTCCTTCCATCCATCTGGAGACCGCCTTCGACAAGCGCATCCCAACCTATCCCAGCACGCGCAGTGCTCAAACAGCCTACACCTACATCCTGGGTGGCTGCCAGACCCTGGTCGATGCCGTTATGGGAGTGGTGCTTGAAAACGGTGGAAAACTGCTGACCAATACCACCGTCAACCGCATCCTGATTGAAAATGGGCGCGCCACCGGCGTGGAGCTGGCGGATGGGCATATCGAGCCAGCCGATCTGGTGCTGGCCTCAGGTGGCATGCAGGAGACCTTCTTTGACCTGGTGGGGCGCCAACACCTGTCGGCTGATTTCATCAAGCAGATCGAATCCAACCTGCTGATGGAGTCGGTGCTCATGGTCCAGCTGGGGATCGACTTTGACCCCACTCGCTACCAGCCTGCTGCGCTGTGCTATTACTATAACACTCATGACCTGGAAGGCTCGGTCAAACGCCTGCGCACCGGTGAATATCACGAAGGGAAGGAAGGCCTGCTGATCTATGTCCCCTCACTGCATTCCCCCTCGCTTGCACCCTCCGGAAAATATGCGGTGACGATATACACCGTTGCCCCCGATACGCTGGCAGTTGGCAGCTGGACATCACGCCGGGAGGAGCTGGCCGACAAGCTGGTGGCGGAAGCCGAGAAATACATCCCAGGGCTGCGGGAACATACCCTGACCCGCCTGGTACTCACCCCGGAAGATTACCGGGCGCGCACCCACCTAAAACATCACTCCTTCGGCGGTGTACCACCCGTGATGGGCAACCAGCCTCCTGCCCATAAGACGCCCATTGCGGGTTTGTGGTTCATCGGCGCTCAAAGTGAAAGCGGTGGTGCCGTGATTAATGTGATGACCGGTGCTCAGAAGGTCGCCCGCCGGATATTATCCAGTGAGTGAGGATCTTTCCATATTGGTGGTTGGGGTGAAGCATTCAGATCGTGCTGGTAGTTGATATATCATCAGACCTGAATGCATCGCCCCTATATCAATATAACGAGCTTTTATTACAGCCCGTTCTTTCTCATTCATTTGTTTAGTGTATCTGCCTCGGGCGTTATACAGCTGCAAGGTTTGCGCCTGGTTTTAATTAATTCCTCCCCCAATTCCTGATTTTTGGAATTGGGGGAGGTTGGAGGGGATATCACTCTCATTCTTCAATAGGTTTAATATCATCGCTGATAGATCTTCAATTGCGTTTGCTCACCCCACCTCGTCAGGCCGCACCTCCCGCCCACTGGCTGCGGATTGCAGGGCGGCCAGGGTGAACTGCAATACCGCCTTCCCAGTCGCTCCATCCAGCCTGGGTTGCTCACCTGCCATCAGTTTTTCAATGCCGTCCACCGTGGTGGCGATGAAGCTGTCATGCCACTCCACCCCTTGAACCGGGATGGGAGTCGTTTTGCCATCCTTGAAAAGGACCAGCTCGGGAAGATCGACCGTCCTGGCGGTATAGCGGTTGATGAACAGCATTCCTTTCTCGCCAATGACCTCGATGCGGTCGTCGTCGGCATAGTAATCCGAATGGATCCGCATTTTCGGGGTGTATTCGATGTCCAGCTGCCCGTAGCATCGGGGAGCTTTGTATTGAAATATGATCGCGGCTGGGGCGTCAACCTTGACCATCCCACCGGCTTCCCTGACCGGTGTCTGGTCGATCCAGGCAAACACCTTTTCCACTGGTCCACCCAGGTAATACCCTAGCGAAAACAGGTGGTAGCCATGGTCAAAGACCAGTGGCCCGCCACCGCACTGCTTCTCATTGAAACGCCACACCCAGGCCGAAAGCGGCACCTTCCAGGCGGTGTCGGCCGTGCCGGTACTGACGTGCATGCGCACCGCCCGCACCTCGCCAATCTCGCCCGCCTCAATCATTGCCCGCGCTTTTACTGCCGGGGCATAATAAACAAAGGTCTCATACACCCTGAGCATCACACCGGCCTTCTCAGCTGCAGCGATCATTTGGTCAGCTTCGTGCGCCGATAGCGCCATGGGTTTCTGCACCGAGATGTGCTTTTGCGCTTGGGCAGCCTGGACGGTCATCGGGCAATGCAGGTGGTGGGGCGTCAACAGCTCCACCAGGTCGATTTCTTTATCTCCCAGCACCTGCTGGTAATCTGTGTAGACTTTCTCTACGCCCCACTCACGAGCCTTGCTATGCGCTCGCCGCTTGTTGGTGTCGCACACCGCCACGATGTGTGCGTCTGTGCGCTGGCGGTAACCCAGCTGGTGCAGGTCAGAGATTCGCCCGCAACCGACGATTGCTACCCGGATAGCCTCCATATTCGCTCCTCTATTGATCTTTCAGCACGGTCTCTTCATTCCCTTGGGTGCTTGATTGCAGAGTAAATCTGAATAACCATTCCCTGTCGTCGTTTCTGCTGCCTCCCTCAGGGTATTCACGATGGAATCCACTAAAAAGCAGCTCTCCGGCGTTTTCATAAACCGATATCGTGCCGCAAGCCTTGCACTTCGTCACACCAGTTACCCACATTCCAGCGGCCGTACACTCCCATTCCCCCTAGCGGATTTGTTCCATAATAAACGGGGATGTGGATTAATGACAGCCCAAAATGCTCCCCGGCTTGCTCAAGGGCACCTTGTAAAGACTCTGGCGTACTCCCCCCATCCAGGGCGAGTAGACCCGGGATACTGCGGCCCCAGGCTAAGTAATCAACTTTCAGGGTGTCCCAGGTTGCAAAGCCCACCCCATACTGCGCTTCTTGCAGGCCGCTGATCGCCCCCATCCGCCCGTTATCGAGCAGCAGTATGCATCCGCGTGCCTCGTGCTGCATCCCATCGATTAGGATCTGCGGGTTCATGCTGAAGGATCCATCGCCGGTCAGGGCAAGCCCGTAAAACGGTTTTTCTGCCGCGCCCGTGGCAAGCAGGCTTGAGACTGCAAAGCCCATATAGGAAGCACCCGACTCGTTAAATGTTTGCTGCGGGTTATCGTCCTCTATCACCTGGAAACCGTTCGCTTGCACGTCTCCAGCATCGAAAAAGCAGACAGCCCCCTTGGATTTTGCCCAGTCAGTGGCAATCATGATGGCTACTGGCTGGGTCAGCACGGGTTTACCCCAGTAATTATCTGGGATGACCGGGTTAAGCCTGCGGACTTGCTTGATGCACTGCCAGGCAAGCTTTTGCTCTGTACAGGCCTGGAGCCACTCACCCTTTATCATTTGCATGGGGCCAAGCGCCTGGATTACTCTCTGCAAAGTCCTTCGTACGTCGCCCACCAGGGCCAGAGTCTGGTGATAGTGGGTGGCATCCTCGATATCGGCGTTGATATTGATTACCCGCTTCACATGTGGGTAGCCCGTGCGCGAGCAGTCCGATTGGCACACTGCCCGGGTCCCAATGGCGATCAACAGGTCGGCATTTTCCATGGCGAAGTTGCCGCACAGGGAGCCCTTCGAGCCACCAACCCCCATGTTTTGCGGATGGCTGTAGGGGATGCAGCCAGTGGTGAGCGGTGTGTGCACCAGCACCCCGCCGGCAGCCTCCAGCAGTTGGGTTAGCTCCTGCCCGGCGGTTCGCCCTCCACCGCCCACCTTGATGACCATCCTATCGGCTTCGCTGATCCATTCTACTGCCTGGGCATAATCACCTTCCGCTGCTCCCAGCTGTATCGGCTGGGCTTCAGGCAGCTCGCGCAGGTTGAAATCGGTCAGCCAGGCTGCCTGGGTGTTCATCGGCAGCAACAGGTAAAATGGTCCCGGCCGGTATGGATGACCGACCGTTGCTGCACCGCGTTGCAAGGCAGTGGGCAGTGCCAGGGGCGTATGCAGGCTGTATGCCTGCCCCATGCTTGCGGCCAATTTTAAGGACAGGCCCTGCTCGTGCCTGGGGATTTGTTGCATGTTGAAACCTTCATCCTCCGTGGTCTCATCGCCAAACAGGTACCAAACGCCAATACCATCGGAGGCTGGTACCAATGAGGCTGCTATGGCCTGCAATGCACCCGGCCCAATAGAAGTGACCACCGCTGCCTTTTCACCAGTCACCCAGCGTAGTGCAGTTGCGGCGTGAGATGCTTCAATCTCGCTGCGCAATCCATATACGTGCAGCAGTCCTGCTTCTTGGTAGGTGCGCAGCACTTCACCGACTTCGGTAGAGCCATGTCCAAAGACACTGAAAAAGACCTTCACATCCTGTTTGAGCAGGCCAAGTACCAGTGCTTCCGACAGGGTCAGGCTGAGCCGGTTGGGTAGGTTGCCCCTGCTGAAAAGTTCGGAGTGCTCCACTCGCTGGCGGGTAAGTTCTTCGTGGGTTGGCTTGGTCGAAGAAATCATGGCTTTATATTCCTATCTGCTTGTTTCCATGCCTTGTAGAAGACACCGATTTAATTAGGGTTGGCGCAGCGCCTGCCTGGCCAGCAGTAGTGCAGCCAGGCTTTTTCCATCCATCAGTTCTCCCTGGGCTGCCATCTCGTAGGCTTTCTCAGCCGGGATGGTTTCAAGGGTCAGGAATTCGTCCTGGTCTCCAGGTAGCGGGTCTGGGGAGAGCCCCGTGGCTAGATAGACGTACATATACTCTGTGGAGTATCCTGGTGCCAGGAAGAACTCTCCCAGCTTCACCAGGTTCTCTGCCGCAAAGCCCGTCTCCTCGCGGATCTCCCGCCGGGCACACACTTCCGGCGGTTCCCCTGCACCCAGCGTGCCGGCTGGCAGCTCGAGCAGCTCCTTACCGGTGGCATGCCGGTATTGCCGAACGAACAGGATCCTACCGGCCGCGTCCACTGGCAGGATGGTGACAGCCCCTGGATGTTCAATAATATCCAGGGGCGTGCTGTACTGGTTTGGGAAGCGCACCTGGTCGCGCCGAACGTTGAATGCCCGCCCCCGATAGACGGTTTCCTGGTTGAGTGTCTCTACGATCATTTTGCTCCTTAAAAACTACGAAGGTTTAAACAGGATGTGTTTAAACCTTCGCAAGTGTCGGTATGGTTCCTAGGGGATGATCAATACTTCTCCGGCCGGTAAATCACCCGATTGCAGGCTGTTCTGCAGGGCAATCATGTCGGGTGAGACGTCTCCGTAAGAGCAGGCGATCGTGTTGAGCGTGTCACCTGACTGGATTTTATAATAGTCAGGATGCGGCTTCAGCGCCCGGTCTCCTGCGAAAGTGTTACCCGTCTGGGGGAGCTTTAAGACCTGCCCCGCATAGGTGTATGAGCTACCCGAGAGTCCATTCAGGCTGAGCAGCTCGTTGATATCTACATTGAAGCGGCGGGCGATGCAGAAAGGATATTCACCCTGCGCCAGCGTATAGCTATCGGGTGGCCCTCCGGGTGTGGCCTGTACATAGGTTACGGGCGTGTCAGTAGCCACTGGAGCGGGCGGAACACTCGTTGCAAATGGACTGACCGGTGTGGTCGTGGGAATTTGTCCGGGTGCTGCTGGCGTCACGGTCGCGAAGCCTGGTAGTGCCTGGGCTGTCTGGGTAGCGAAGGCAGACACATCAATACTACCGCCTGTTCCCTGGCTCGCTTCTGGTACCGGGAATTCACTGCTGCTAGTTTCTGGGCCTTTTGAGGCGGGGAGCTTGCAGGAGGTCAGCCCGACCATCAGGATGCTAACCAGCACAAGCAGAATGAACGTACGTAGAGTGGTAGTGCGGTTCATAAGATTATCGTCTCCTTCACCCACGGCCAGGCAGTGCCGGGCAAATGATTAGCATGTCTTGGCCGAACAGCGGCGTCGTAGATGATACTAGCATATTCCCAAACCTGCGTCAAGCAAATTAACGGTGCGGTTTTTTAGTGGGAGACACTTCAAATCGGAAGTCGCAGATATCCGCCCCTTCCATGATCGTTTGGGTGCGGGTGAGCGTGATATCGGGATTGAAGCCTTGTAGCAGGGCGAAATCGCGTTCGCAAGACAGCACCTTGCCCAATTCAGTGATGCCCAGGTGAGCGTACATTTCTGCGTATCTGCAGCGGTAGACATTGAAGCAGAATCGCTTGCGCGTTTGCTCGAGCACCTCGGTTTGGATGGCGTTGTCTTTCTTCCACGCTTCGGTCGCCAGCGCAAAGTGTTGCAGGTCATTGCATTCCATGCCGGCTGCCATCTGGGCACCTTGCTCTCGGGCAATGTCCTGGATGACCTTGCGGGTGATTTCCCACACCTTTTCACGGTCATATTCCACGCACAGGGCTTCCAGCAGGGGGGCCAGGATACGGGCCTCGATCTCACGCCGGTTGAGCAACCCGACAACATTCATATAATCAACGGGGATGGATGGATCATCTTCCATAGCTTAGGATTGGTTGCAAGGATTGTGCCATCTGTTTATGATTTGTTGGGATTATCCTGGAACGCCTGCGATGGCTCTTCCAGGTCATCGTCCAGCACCCGGCCAGCTGCGAAGCTCATGCCCTGGATAAAACCCCGCGCCTGTTCGGTTAATGGGTATCCAGCCTGCAGGTCATTCCAGAACGCCGCTGAATGGTTGGGGTATTTGCGGTGCATCAGCTCATGTGCGATCACGTAGTCAATGACCCAGTCTGGCCAGCCTTTGATCTTATCGCTGATGCGGATCTCGCCATCGGTTGGGCCTCCCCGCGTGCAGCTGCCAATGCGCGCCTGCATGTTGCTCACCCAGCGGATGTTATTCCATTGTAGTTTGCCCTTAAAATATTTATGGTTGATCCGCTCCGCCCGCTGGTGCAGCTCGGCATCCGTCCGCCTGGCGCGTACCGCGCTGGCTTTGTCCACCTGGCTGGCTACCTGCTCCAGCAGGGCTGCCACACGGTATCTTGGCAGTCGGTACGGTATGCGTAAAAGCAGGGAACCATCCGGCAGCCGCTCCCAGCGGGATGTCTTGGTCAGGCGTTTATCCCTTTTCAGGTTGACGATCACCTGCTCGCCCTGCTTGTTTCGGATCTGGTAGCGCTGGTATTCCATTACCGCTTAGCCTGCCGAAAAACCTGGCAACTCCACTACTTCCTCGCCAATTTTCACCAGGTGGTAGGGCATCCAGGCTACCCCGAAGATATCCAGCAGGATGTCCTTCTTTTGTGCCGAAATGGGGATTTCGCTGGTCTGGCTGGCAATTTCTGCCCATTTATCGCGGATGGCCTGGGTCGCAGTCGCTTTTTCTGCCTCGATGTCAGCGATCTCCTTCTGGTAGTCCTTGATTGCCTCCTCCGATTCCTCCACGTCGCTTTTGGCATTGGAGGTCATCCTGCGCTTGCTTAGCGATGAGCTAATCGAGCGTTTGCGTCCAAAGCCCAGGATACCTGCCACCGCCTCAAGCCCTGTACCCAGCTCCTCCATTTTTCGGCTGGAGAGCTCGGCTTCGTCCTGTTTCAGCTCACGCTGCTCGCGTTCCAGTTTATCCTTCAGGATGCGCAGCTTGGTCTCATAAGTCAAAGAGACTTTTTTAGCTTCCGCTTCGCTGGCTTCCTGGGCGGCCCTGCTGCAAGCCGCATGGAAATCTCCCTCGCTCACCTCCGGCCCTGCATACACCTTGAGGGTATCATTCGCACGAATGTTGATCTGGGCTGCCCGGTAGGACCAGTCTTCGAAATCTTTTTCCAGGGCATTCATTACCTTTACATCGTTCTCCGGAGCCTGGAGCGGTGCAAAGCGTGCCTGCGGAGCAGGTGCTTTATCCAGGCGCTCCGGGTCAATTTTTGGGCTCGGGTAATTATCCCAGCGCACGATTCCCCTGCGGTCCGGATTCGCTACCAACGCTGTCTTGAATAGATCGATATCGAGCTTGTATTTCAGGCTCACCAGCCGGGCACTGGTTTGCCCGAGGATCACCGGGCGATAGACCAGACCCTGGCTGAACGCTTCCGCTGGGTATTCTCGCTCTGCCGCTTTGAATGCCTGGGTGAAGGTGAGGTTGTTGGGCAGGAAATACTCCTGTATACCGGTTGGGATTGTCGGTCGCGTGGCCGAGAACCCTGCTGGGCCGGAAGTCCCACTTGCCGTGGTTGGAACTGCAGCCATCGCTGCCGGTGCCTGTGTGGCGGTCGTCCCTGCTGGTACAGTCATGGGTGGCGTAGCCGCCGGTTGTAGGCTGGTCCCAGCCAGCTTGTTTAGCTCGGGGATTTGCGTGCGGGTCAGCGGCCCGGCCAGGTAATTCATCGCCCAGCGTGTCTGGAACAAGGCCGGTCCCTTGGCGTTCACGTTGTGCAACAGGAAGACCCGCTTGCCCAGGGTGGAGATCAGCCGGTCATAGGCTGCCCGGTCAAGTCCGCCCGCCATGGCGCTGTCCAGCCCGTCCAACAGGCGTTGCTTGTCCTGGTCGGTCTGCAGTTTGCCGATCATCCACGTCCCGGCGTTCGAGAGCGCCTTATAATCCACATCCACCGGGTTCTGCGTCACCAGAACCTGTCCGACCCCAAAAGCGCGCGCTTGCTTCAACATGCGCAGCATCGGCTGTTTGGAGGGTGGGTTGGCTACCGGCGGTAAATACCCAAAGATCTCATCGAAGTAAACCAGTGCACGCAGGCTGGTTGTGCCGGTCTGGCTGCGCATCCAGGTTTCCACCGCTGAATACAGCAGGGTGATGAAAAACATGCGTTCCGCGTCGCTCAGGTGGGAGATGTAAAACACACTGTGGCGGGGTTTGCCATCCGCAGTGTATAAGAGGGAGGCAATATCGAGCGGCTCACCCTCGATCCATACCTGGAAAGCGGGTGCAGCCAGGATGTTATTCAGCAACATCGCCAGCGCAAAGCGGTCTTTTTCGGGGAAGAAGGTATTAACATCGAACACGCCTAATTTCGGGAAGGGCGGCGATTGGGTCTGCAGGATCAGCTCGCCCAGGTCGAGGTCTTTGCCCTGCCTCCAGGCATTTTCAAAGATGTTGGCAAGCAGGATGTGTTCGCGTGAGCGGACCGGGTCGATATCCGTCATCCCCACCAGCCCCAATAGGGCTGTCACCGTGCCGGAGATCCTTTCCCGCAGCGTCTCCTTGTTGGTTTCCCACGGAATGGTGGGCGCCTTGAATGATGCCAGGATATTGATCGGGATGCCCGCATCCGAGCCTGGGGTGAAAATGGCAAATTTGGCCGACTCAGACAGAGTCTGCAGGCGTGGCTGGTCGATATTCCAATCCGTTAGCCCTTGTTTCCACAGCTGGGCGGCGTCTGCTGCAGCTTGCTCAAGCGACTTTCCTGCCCGGCGCGCTTGGTCTGGGTTGACCCAGGGCTGAAAATCCTGTGGCAGCAGGTTGGGGAAGTGCAGCAATGTATTGGTGATGTCGCCCTTGGGGTCGATCATCAAGGCCGGGATGTGGTTCAGTGCGGCTTCTTCCAGCAGGTCGATACACAATCCGGTCTTGCCCGAGCCAGTCATGCCGACCACCACGGCATGCGTGGTCAGGTCTGCCGGCTCGTACAAAAGTACCTGATCCGTCGTTTTGGCTTGCTGCGGGTCATAAGCCCGTCCAAGGTAAAATTTCCCACCGGTTTCCACCATCATTCACCTCTCTGTTTCTTCATAAACAAGCTGGAACTCATTTATATACACTCCCGCAATATCAGGGTTATGGATAATGAGCGTGTTTTCATCATTATTATACTCAGCGTTGTTGCTGAAATTATACGAGCCGGTAATCACTTTTTGCCCATCGATGATGATGACCTTGTGGTGCATCAGGTGGGTGTTGCCGTCCAGCCTGACGTCTACCCCGGCTTCAGCCAGCGCTTCAAACTCGGTGCCTGAATTGCTCTTGTATTGATCCTCGTCAAATACCCCGCGCACTTCCACGCCAGCCTGCGCCTGTTCGATCAGCGCGGCCCTCAGCTCATCGGACGTAAAGGAGTATGCCATAAAGTAGATGCTTTCCCTGGCGGAGTTGACAGCTTCCAGGATATGCTCCAGGGTGCCATCCTCCGGGGAGAAATATACCTCGATCGCGCTGCCG
Source organism: Anaerolineales bacterium (assembly GCA_003105035.1). Taxonomy (NCBI): domain Bacteria; kingdom Bacillati; phylum Chloroflexota; class Anaerolineae; order Anaerolineales; species Anaerolineales bacterium. The sequence goes on from PQAL01000043.1 coordinate 100,582, forward strand.
TTGATTGTGAACGTGGGGTAAGGCGTCTCGGAGTGTTTCTCCTTACTGAACGCGTCATTCACAAACATCTGCTCGAATTCCCGGGTGTAGTCTTCTGCCAGCTTGCTCGAGCGTAGCCGAATCAGGTTGTTGTTATCCAGGTACCCGCCTCCTGTCGTGAAGTTCATCGAGCCAGTCCATACTTCGCTGCGGTCGATGACCACGAACTTGTCATGCATCAGGCTTTCGTGGCGATCACCCAGCACTTCAATTCCCTCGGTTTTCAGGTCCTGTACCTCCTGCTCATCCATGTTATCACTCTCGACCACCAGGCGGACGTCCAATCCCCGCCGGTGTGCCAAGATGAGCGCATCCTGGATGGACCACAGGTTGAGGTCGTATATTGCCATGACCACGCTTACGCGTGCCTGCTCGATCGCGGCTGCCAGGGCTTCATCCGGACCACCCCTGAAGGTCGTTGCTTTGGGGTTGTTGGGCTCGGTGAAATAAACCTCATACCATCCGCTCTGATTGTCCAAAGGAGGTGAGGGTGTGATGCCCACCACCGATCCTATCGCCGTAGAACAGGCACTGGTGGCAAAGATCATGGCTAAGAGGATCAGGATGCGCTTAATCAAGGGAGGCTGGGTGCACTTCAGGGGCTAAGCAATGTACCAGTGATTATAGCTTAAACATAATCCTTCTTCGTAATATAAAAAAGCCGGCCTGATTAATCAGACCGGCTTGTTGATCTACCCGCTAATGTTTCATTTCTTTGGGCATCTGGATCAGCCCGATGATGTTCCCTTCCGGTCCCCTGACCGATGCAATCAGCTTGCCCCCGCCTACATCTTTGATTTCCTGCACCCGTTCAGAACCCCCATCCAGCAGGATCTGCAGGTGTTTCCGAATGTCATCGACATGATAGTAATCGATCGGGCCACTATGGCCATCTTTATCGCCGTTCGGGTCAAGCCCGATTTCCTGGCCGTCGATCCGGTACCCAACATAGTAAGGCTCGTCAACGTATGGCTGTGTATCCAGCAGCCTGCTGAACATTTTTTTGGCCCGGTTCAGGTCTTTAACCGGGTAGATTACCGTTCGTATTCCCTCGTTCATAGGTCACTCCTTTCCACATGGTTTTCCCAAAGCAAAGCCTGTTGGTTGCCATTAGATTCCTGATTCAGGTTCTGCTCCGGAGAGGGCTAATAATCCCTCTTTGATGAAACCTCTTCGCCATGATCGATGAGTGCTTGAAAAAAGTTATCGTGAGGCTTCTTTCCTTAATCCGTTGCCGCCGGTGCAGTGGTTTTTACCGGGACGACGGCTGTGGCTTGCAGGAAACCGACGTACATCAATATCGCGCCTAAGAACTCGCTCAGGTACAAGAAATCCGGCAGCCCCAATTGAATAAACGTGCCGCCCATGGCAGGCAGGATTGCGCCTGCTGCAATCAGGATATTACCCACCATGCGGTTGAACAAGATGCGCTTACGCCAAAATATGAACGCGGAATAGATCGCCCCACCCACCAGGGTGAAAGTACCGTAGATGTTGAGCAGGATCGTCAGCAGGGTTACCAATCCCGAACGAGTCAGGATATCTTTATACTGTGAAGATAATGGCACACTCGGGTTATATGTTGCTGCAGCCGAGGTAATAGGCGCCATAAATACCAATACGATTGCCAGCAGGCTGATGATGATAAGGACATAGTTCAACATCGTCGCCACACCCCGTCTCCGCACCAGCAGGTTGACCGTGCCTTGCCCAAGCCAGGCAGCGGTCAGCATGGCACCACATAAGTACCACAATTTCAGTGCAGCTGCGTTGAAGGTGAACAGCAAGATGACTTCGGTCAGTGCTCCCAGCCCATATAGGACCAGTCCGATGCCCCAAAACAACAGGTGGGCACCATGCCGGGTTCGGAATCGGCTGAAAACTGCCGCGGCAAAGATGAATGTGATGATCGTGGTCAAAATTGGCAGGTAATGCATTTTTTCTCCGTGTTTAGTGGAATATTAACTATCTTAAGTTAATGTGAGCTGTGCTGAATTGCCTCGTAAGTATCCAACAGGGTAATGATGATGATGTCAGAAAATGAGTTCATCTTGCGGAACAGTTCGGACCAGATTTGCGGCGAGCGCACATCTGCATTTTCATAGGCCGATAGGATGGCATCCATCACTGCGGTACGGAAAAACTGGAAGGCATGGGCTGCTTCTACACTGCTCAATCCTACTCGTTGTCCGCGTGAGGCATATTCATACCCCAGTGAGCGGGCTTCGGCGTCTAATCCATCGCCATTGGACGTTAAATGGCCGATCAGCCCTTGCACTAACGAGCGTCCACTCAGGCGGTATTGCTCGCGGGCATCATTGTCCATCTTGCGATACCAGTTTTCGCTTTCCAGGTTGCTTTCACTGATCTGTACCCGGGTGTTCCGTAAAACATTGGCGTATACCGAGGGTGCCTCCGGAGTCGCGCTTTCCCAGTGGGTATGCATGCGTAGCTCGACATCCGACCGTCGGAAGCGCCGGTGTCCCCCTTGAGTTCGCTGTGAAGGGAGGTATCCATGATCAGCCCAGGCTCTGACGGTGCTCGGATGAACTCCCAACTGTTGTGCTGCCTTGCTCAAACTCAGCCATTCGTCCATAAAGCATCCTTAATCGACAAGCTAGAGTAGAATTCCCAACTTTATCAGCTTCTAAGTAAATAAACAATGTAGATTTACTTAGAATTTGTATAAAAGATTCTAAGGATGGTAAAAAAACTGGGCTGCCCTAAAAGCAAGCGGGGCAGCCCAGTTTGGCTTTAATTGAGGCTCAGTTGGTTATTTCTTAGCCAGATCCCAATAAGACATCTCCACCACCCGGTAGGTGTAGTTGGTCGTATTTTCAGGACTGACGAATACGCCATAACGACCGGAGGTGAATTTATTGTCGAAGATTTCGGCGATCTGGTTACCGTTGGCATATACTGTGATTGTGTTACCGATGAACTTGATCCCCATCACGTTTTGCTTATTGGTGCCAGCAATGATATAGCTGCTGGGTGTATAGCTTACTAATTCTTTTGTTGTATACGGGTTGGCTCCGTCTAGCCGGAACACCCACAAAGAGCCGTCGCAGGTGAAAGACACCACATATCCATAGGATACACCGGCCTGGTGTTCGGGGCCGCGCACGATCAACCCGTAGGCATCTTTTCCGGCACAGCTGCCCGAGTCAAAGGTGGACTGCAGGTAGAAATCGCTCAGCTCGCGCCATTGGAAGTACCAGGTACTGAACCCGGGCATCTTTCCCGTTACGTAGAATTTTGCATCGATCTCACTGATCTTAATATAGCTGGTGTTCGGAAGCAGTCCGGTAGTCGGGTTCGTCCAATCATTGATATTGCCGCCGGTCATTGGGTCTTCAAATGTCGCTGGCCCGTAGACTGCTACCGGGTTGAACGACCCGGTGATGGGCGTGACGTTAGCAGTAGGCGCGGCTTGGCCGGGTGGGATGTCCACCGTCAGGGTGTAGCTTGATTTGCCATTCCCGGCTGTCATGCTCAGGTAGTAATCCTGTGTCGCTGGCAGGGTGCCCGACCAGGTGGTCTGTTGTGCGGAGCTGTTCAGCAGAACCTGACCATCCGCCCCAAACACTCCCAGATACACATCTCCGTTGGGGGAAGCCAGCTTTACGCTCATCGTCTGTGAGGCATTGGCTTTCAAGACGTAATACAGCGTCTGGCTGGTGTCTACAATGCCTTCAACCGTGGCACCTGTCCCGCCGGCAGCAAACTGGATCCGGCTGGCAGACGGTAAGGTTGCCACTGGAACTGCGGTTGGAGGGGGTGACACCTCGGTCGCTGGCACCGTACTCGTTGGAATCGGGGTGGCTGGTACCAAAACCTGGGTGGGTGGCAGGGAGGTGTTCGTCGGCTCGGCTTGAATGCCAGTGGTCGTTGTTGGTATTATCGGCTGCTGGGTAGCGACGGGTGGGGGATTACCGCTCGCCGGTAACTTACAGGCGGTAACTGCCACTGCCAGTATTGCCAGCAGTGCACAGGTGAAGATGATTTTCTTTTTCATAGTTGCCTCCTTAGCGCCCTTGCAAGTGTCCTATGCTGATATTCTACATCATTTTATAAATCGGTTGGGAAGCTTTCAGTGTTGTTGGGAAGGAAAAATGGCTTATGCATCGTAAACACGGATGGCAGCTGTGCCTTCCAGAGGGCAATAATGCTCGCAGATCCCGCAGCCGATGCACAGCTCTCGTAACACGGAGGGGCGCTGCACCGACGTCACTTCACCACTTGCATCCACCACTTCCGCTTCTTCCAGGCGGATAGCTTTCTGCGGCGTGGGGCACATCTCCTCGCACACGATGCACGCCAGCCCGCTTGCCCAGGGCAGGCAGCGGTTACGGTCGATGCTGGCTTTTCCAATCACTGCCATGCGCTTTTCCTCCAGGAGCAGCCTGGGGATCGCTCCGCTTGGGCAGACCTGCCCGCAGGCGGTGCAGCCATAGTCACAGTAACCCACGCGTGGCACCACCAGGGGTGTCCACAATCCAGCCAGCCCTGCTTCAGTGGCTGCCGGTTGCAGTGCTGTGGTTGGGCAGATCTTCATGCACTGCGAGCAGCGGATGCAGGTGGATAGGAATAAATCCTCAACACTCACGCCCGGTGGGCGAATGCGCCAGGGATTGTCCTGTTGCAGGTGCAGGTCGGTGCCGAGCAGTAACGCCCCGGCTGCGCCGGTTGCCAGGGCTCCCAACGCTTGCCGGCGGGTCAGGTCGAACTCGTGTTTTGGGGCTGGTTTTACAGAAAGCCCAAAACGGATATCTCCCGGCTTGCAGCTGGCAAAGCAGTCCAGGCAGACTGTGCATTCGGATGGCATGATGTGGAAGTTTTCCGGGTTGGTGTCCACCGCTCCTGGCTTGCACACCACCGCACAGCGTGTACACTGCGTGCAAGCGCTGCCGATCAACGGGCGGAACAGTGAAATCTTGGAGAGCAAACCCAGTAGAGCCCCAAGCGGGCACAGGTACCGGCACCAGAAGCGGTGTGCCAGCATGTTGAGGGCCAGGATGCCTGTGAACATCCCGGCAATCAGCAGGCTTTGGGCGAACACAGGCTGCTCCACCGGGATGACCACCCCCCGCACGATGCCTTCAAAGCTATCCAGGGCTGGCGAGAGCACATCCACCCGGTAGAGAATCGCCTCCACGCTGTTGATGGCATAGAATATCGCGGGCAGGATGGCTGTGGTCAGTGTGCGCGTGAAGATGGCGATTGGGTCCAGTACCAGCCAGGTCAGTATACCGAAGAGTGCTCCTGCCAGGCTGACGGCCAGCAGGAAGTATTTCACCCATCTCCACTGCGGCGAGATGGTTGCTGAGCGTTTACGGGCTTTTTTGAAGGTTACCCATTCCAGCAGGCTGCCGAGTGGGCAGATCCACCCACACCACGCTCGCCCGATGATCAGGGTCAACCCAACGGTGACCAGTGCCAGGGCCAGCTTGGGGATCCAGCTTCGGCTGGCCAGCATGGCCCCCAGGGCAGCCAATGGATCCAGGCGGAAGAAGATATCGGAGAGTGCCGGGGCGACCCTGCGTTCCACCACGGCAAAGATCAGGTAGATGTAGACTGCGAAAAATAGTATTTGGACGGCCTGCCGCACCCGCCGCCAATTTTTCCAGCTCATCAGAGCTTGAGCTCCTGGATGTTGATGCTTGACAGGTCCAGCGTGCCCAGGCCCATCTTGGCGCTGGCTTTGATATAACCGATGTCCTCCCCGCTCATGCCAAACAGGGTGGTTGCATACGCATCCGCTGCAACAATGTCCCGGCTGGCAATGATGGTATCCATCTGTTTCACGTCTGCCAGGTCGCCACCGGTCGGGCCGTGCCTGGTCAGGATGCGCACCGCGTCAATCACGGTCAGCTCAGGCATCACCAGGCTGGTCAGGTCGGCAATGCGCTGTGAGAGGTTGATGTGCATCAGATTGCGGTCAAGGATTACCCCCATCAGGTTTTTTCCCCCCAGGGTCAGCTTGGTCGAGCCGTGGTTCTTTGCGATGGGCACGTTGATCAGCAGGTCAGCATTCAAGATATCCGGGTAGATCTCTACCGAGCTGATATCCTTGCCTTGATGGATATCTACCACTTCATATTTGGAACGGGTCATCACGTGCATCTCCCCACCCGCTGCTTCGACAGCCTCCTTTATCCCTGAGATTTCATACGCCGACTTGGCCGTGCCTCCGAATGGATAGTCCATTACCCGCACCCGCTTGGCACCTGCTTCCAGGCACATGCTCACCAGCGTTGCCACCACCGTGGGGTTGGTGGTGGAGGCGTATTCGGGCGGGTGGTAATCGGTGCAGATATTGGGCTTGATGATCACGTCGTATCCTGGGCTGACGAAACTGGCCATGCCGCCCAGTGCTCCGATGGCTGCTCTCGTGATCGCGGCTGGGTCTGGCCCGTGCGCTACAGCCAGGTACGCCGGAGTACTGGTCGCTGAAGGTTCAGGGCTGGGGCTGCCTGGCTCTGCAGGCGTTGCCTCACCTGCCGTGGGTTCAGCCGGGTTGGTAACCGTGGCTGCCAGGCTCGAGGTTGGGTTGGCTGGCGCGATTTGTTCTGTCGGTGTCACCTTAGTTGGCAAGCTTGTGCTCTTTGCGGGGCTACAGCTTGCCAGGGCTGCACCTGCCGCCACAGTGGCGGTCAGTTTGATGAACGTCCGGCGCGAGAGGGGGTGTCGGCGTGTCATAGGCAATCTCCGTAGGTATACCTGGTAGAGGAGCAACAATAAAGTCTGGTTAGGGATGTATTATAAATGCGAATCCTTCACTGAGCAAAATTCGCAGCTAGCGCAGGCTGGTTTTATGGGTGCTGGTTTTGATGAAACGTCTTGGAATACCAGCTCACTCTCTTGGCACCACTGAAGTTATAATCCTCTCATGCCTTCCTATCCAGTTCCACTCCATGAGATTCGCCGCGAGCTCGTCATTGCTAATTCGCGTTTCATTGCCTGCCTGGCCCCGGTCTTTTCCGTTGATGAAGCCAAAGGATTTATACAACGCATCAAGGCTGAGTTTCCTGATGCCACCCATCATGTGCCGGTCTACCTTGTTGGCCATGCTGCTTCGGAGATTGCCCACTGCTCGGATGCGGGTGAGCCTTCGGGTACCGCCGGCCGGCCTGCCCTGGCGGTGCTACGTGGCAGCGGGTTGGGCGATGTCGCAGTGGTGGTCACGCGCTATTTCGGTGGGACAAAGCTGGGCACCGGCGGGCTGGTGCGGGCCTATTCTGAAGCAGTGCGCATGGTTGTGGAGGCAGTGCCGCGCGCCGCGAAGGTGCTCACCCACACGGTTATGCTGGTTTTCCCCTACACCTACCTGGAGCGTATACGCCTGCTGGTCTCTGCCCACCTCGGTGAGGTGCTGGATGAGGATTTCACCGCCGAAGTGACCTTGACTGCCCGGTTGAGGGTGGAGGAACTACCGGCTTTTCAGTCTGCCTTAAGTGATCTGACCAAGGGCAAGGTGACCGCAGAGATCATCGAGACCACTGAGATATTGATGCCGCTAACTTTTAAACCATGATTTATATGATTTAATGATTACTATGATTAAAACAGTGCTGATTTACACTGCCCATCAATAGTATTTGGATTCAACATGTGTAAGATTTCATAGTCAATCATATGATCATTAAAATCATCGTTCAAGACAATAACATCTGAACCATGATTTTTATAATTGCTTGATTGGCATGATTTCCAGGCTCCAAAATCATCCTCTATCATGTAAACAATCAAATCATATATCTCGATGAAAAATTTCTGAATTGTGAATTGCTTTTCTGACCGCCTTGACCCATAAATCATGGTCCATCATATAATCACGTAAATCACAGTTATAGATGGTCTATTTACTATGAAGAATCCCATCAATCCCCAATATTTGCATTCCGACCTCACCGCAAAAATAATCGCTTGTGCTATGGAAGTTCATCGCGTGCTCGGTAATGGTTTTCAAGAAGTCATTTACCAGCGTGCTTTGGAAATTGAAATGCATTCCCAGGGATTAGATTTCACGCGTGAGCATGAGATGAAAATCTACTACAAAGGCGTTGATATTGCCACACGCCGGGTGGATTTCTTCGTTGAAGAAAAAGTCATGGTGGAGATTAAGGCTGTGATAGCTTTAGAGGATGTCCATCTTGCTCAGGCGATTAATTATCTTGAAGCTTATGGATTAGAAGTGGGATTGTTACTAAACTTTGGCTCGCGTAGCTTGGAATACAAGCGCGTGATGAAACTTAAAAAGCACGAACCATGATTGATGTGATTAAATGATCAGCATGATTTTTCCAAGGTTTTAATCATAGTCCATCATTTAATCATTCAAATCATAGTTCATGACAAAGCCGTCTGGATCAAGATTTCTATGATTAGCATGATTTTAACAAGGTTCTAATCACAGTCAATCAATTACTCATTCTAATCACAGTTCAGCTCTACAGCATCATCAGCACCCGTTCGTGGGCGGAGAGCTCCCGGTACAGGTTGTCCAGCTGCTCCTGGCTCTCAGCCTTGACCTGCACCGTGATCGAGACGAATTTGCCGTTCCGTGAGAGCCGGCTCACTACAACATCCTCCTCCGCTAGCTCGGCATGCTTGCGGATGATCTCCACCACCAGGGTCTCAAAATCATCCTGGTTGGCCCCCATGACCTTGACCGGAAAGCGGGTTGGAAAATTCATTAGGGGGGTGATTATACCCTACTGGCTGCAGCCCTGTATGCTCGCCGTGCCATCCCAGCCAGCCAGGCGTGCCGAAAGCCACCAGAATGCCTGTCCTTTCAAATAACAATTCAACGAGTGGGAATGGGCACAGCTAATTGCTGGTGATGGGCAGGTTCCAGGATGGCTGTCGCACCAGCTCTGGCACCAGGGGCAGCTGTCATCGGGGTTGGGGTAAGGCGTGCCGTCCGGCAGCCAGCTTTCAATATCGGCGAAGTCGTACAGCACCTTGCCATTTGCCATTACGTAATTACGCACCATGTTGTTGTTGCGATTAAGCGTCGAATCACCTGTGCTGCCGTCGGTGTGCCCTGTCATATATACGAAGCGCACCTCAGGATATTCCCCCTCCAGCTGGGTCATCATGTCCAGGTACTGCTGCACTTCGCCAGTGCTAAGCCACGACATCTCGCCGCACCATGACCACATGAAGGCATTGGCTTGCGGTGCCGAGTTAAGCATATTGCGTGCGTTAGCCAGAAAAGCGCTTGCACTCCAGCTAAAACCGCTGTTATAACCCATGCGCAAGTAGGGTGGGTTGCTTTGGTCGGGAGGGATGATCCACTCCTTGAGAAAATTGTAGACGGGAGGGCTGTCATGGCTGCTTATATAGTCAGCTCCTGCCCAGATTTGCGTGCCATGCGAAGTGGAGCCGTAAGACCAGACCACGTTTTGCTTGGCAGCCTCGATCCACACGGATGGTATTTGGGTGATATCCCGGCTGGTGTGGTCAATGATGATTGCCGAGTGAGGCTCAGCCTCCTGAATCATCGGCAGGTAGAAGATATTTTCAGCCTTTGGGCTGGATAAGCTTCCATGGAGCACGACCTCTGGGGGCGAAGTAAAAGCCAGCGTCAACCTGGCTGAAACCAGCACGACTACGACGAATAGAATAACTGCCCCAACATAATAAAACCAGGGAACTTCTCGAATTGTCCGCATGAGAGCCTCCGCACCATCATTCCGCCTGTTTTGCCAGATCCGTGATCATCTCCAGCATGTGTTCGTAATGTGACCCTTTCCAGTAAATCTGGTTGCAGGATGGGCAGATGCGGAACTCGTTATAGTAGATCTTGGTCAGAGGTTCCAGGCGCTCGAGGATGTCGGCCTTGCTGACCACCTCGAGTGGGCTGTTGCATCTCAGGCAGCGTTGAAACGGTTTCACCTGCGCCACCAATCTGAAATGCCTCAGCACTTCACCTGCCTGCCGGCGTGGGTCAGTTTGATGGATGCAGTATCCGTGCCTGATTACCTTGCGCATCAACAGCCGCCGGTCGCGTGTTAAAAGCACGCGCTGCTCCTCCATTGCCATGCTGGCGAGCTCTTCATCCTGATAGTCATTCCGGTATTGGCTGTCGAAGCCCAGCATGCGCAGATATGTAGCTAGTTTACCCAGGTGGTTATCCAGTAGGAAGCGTGCCTCCCCTTCCAGTGGCGAGTCGGGGGGGTATATTTTTATCTGGTCACCTTCGTGCAGGCGTTGGTTGATATCCACGGCTTGCCCGTTGACCTGTGATTGCCCGATCTCTGTGTGCGGCACGCCCAGCGATTCGATCATGTGCTTGAGCGATTGGTGAGGTGCGAACTCCAGGGTGAACGAAATATCCTTGCGGTAGTGGGGCAGGAAGTCGTTCAGCTCCCCAACGAAGGAAAACGTGGCTTTCATGGAAAGCTCAGCATTCCCGTCAAGCCAGCTTCAACCTCAAGGCAGACCAGTTATCATCGATCGAGATCATCGCCACACCCTGCAAGCCTAGCGTTTGCGCATATGCGTTGATCGAATCGCGGTTGATATCAGTCTTCACCTTGGAGGTGCCTTTGTGATAGGTCACCCACAGCATGCCTTTGGCTGCCAGGAGATCCTTGAGTTCAGGCAATTTTTCCTCCAGCTCGGCTTTATTTGAGACGAACACTTGGATTGCTTCCACCTGGCAGCTTGAGTCACTCAATAATGTAACGCCTTCGGGTGGTTTACCAAGTGCCTGGATATATCCGGCTGGTGGGTTCACCACCAGGAACCTGGTTCCCGGTTTGACAGATAGTTTTTGGATGATCGATTTGTCCGCCATATTACCTCCTGATATGCTTGGCGATATTCATATCATAACGGTTATTCGCCGGCATTATAGCCTGATACCCGGTTTTTGGTGTCTCTTTTCCAGGCAATTTGATCAGTCCACGTTATTTGGGGTGTTTCAGATTCCGTTTTAGTATATCGGACCCTGCATCGGCGCGCATCATGGCGATCGCCACAGCAGGGAGACTGGCAGCGCTTGGGTAGATCAGGTATCTTGGAGACCAGCTTGGGTCGTACTTCGCCTTGAATTCGTGCAGGCCTTTGAAGTTGTAGAACTGGTTAATGTGTTCGTACACATAATGCAGTGCCCGTTCGAAAGTTGGATCGGTGGGGTGCTCCCCAATACCCGATAAACCACTCAGCCCCATATTGAATGTAGCATATCCCTCAGCCCTGGCCCATTCGATCAAGTTCACAAACAGGAAGTCCATCTGCCCCTTTTCTGCCTGTTTACGATGGCGCATAAGGTCAATCGAGATCTCGTTAACCTGATATTCCGGGATGATGTTCGCAAACGCCTCGATAAACCCTTCGGGGTTATGGATAACGATCAGTGGGGTGCTGTTTAGATAATCTTTATCGAACCATCCCAGCGAGAAGTGCTTCTCAGTGCCGTGCATCGAAGTCAGCCATTCATCGCTGATCTGGTGCAGCTCCTGCATGAGCTCGGCAGGATGGGGAGGTTGCCGCACTTCCGCCCGGTAACCCAACTTGTTCATCTTGTTCACTCCGGTGCGGATGTTCTTTTTATCACCCCCGGCGATGCTGAAGGTGGTCAGGTCGATGATGGCTTCGTGGCCGATACACACTTCGTGGTAACCCAGCTCATGATAAGCCTCCAGGTTGTCTGGTAACACCTGTGCATAAGCGGCTTCCCAATCATTCCTCTCACACAACTCCTTGAATCCAGCAATAGTGCTTAGCGTCTCTTCAGTCGGTCCAATGGGGTCACCCAGTACCAGCGCGATGCGGCCCTCCACCGCATACCCGATCACTGATCCACCCGGGCTGAAATAATACAACTTATCATTAAAAAGGAGCATGCGGGCGATTGAGCTACGGCCGTAAGCCTCAATGATTTCCTGGGCCTTGTACCGTTCTTCCTGGGTCGGCCCGCGTCGCACCAAAACGGGTCGGATGAGCATGATCAGGGCATAACCAATGGTTACTGCCCCTACGATATAAATCGAGCTAACGAAGTAACGTCCGAAACGACCGGTGGGCACCACGCCTGGGTTATAAAATTGGGTGAACATCACCACGGTCTGCCGTGCCGCGCCCAGGATGCTGAAGCCGGCTTGTTGGCCAGCCACGATAAAATGCCGGTTCAGCAGGTAAAAACCGAGCACGCCGTACAGCAAGGTGAAGACCAGGGCTGCCAGCAGAGCTAGCAGTCCCTGCCTGACGGACGGCGGGTCAGATTGGGCATGGAAATATGGGCGCAGGTAGATCAGCCAGGCTGCCAGGACTGCTGCCAGGATCGCCTCTTCGTAATCCAATCCCTTAAACAGGTGCACAGGCACCGTTAGGATCAAAATTGTCACGGTCAGTACCCAGGCAAGGCGTTTGCGCCTCCACAGCCCATTGGCCAGGATCAACAGGGCGAATCCTGCCAGCACCGAGGTCAGGTGACCGCCTATGCTCACTCCAAAGGGAGAATATTGTTCAAGCATCACCATCCGGGTGTGTAGCGTGGGGGTCAGCCCGGATAGCACATCAATGATCCCCATCACCGCCGTCAGGATGGCTACCAACCGCACACCCCAAAGCTCGCTGGTAGTTTCTTCCTTTGCGCCAAAGTATTTCAAGCGCCGCAACAGGATGAACCCAATTGCCAGTGGGATCCAAAATGTCAGGCCGCGAAAAGCGAGGGAGATGATGGTCGCATTAGCCAGCGGCACCCCCAGGGAGGCGAATACCAGGGTCATCATGCCTTCCACCACTCCAATCCCCTGGGGTGTCACGGCGATGATCCAGAACAGGATGGCCATCGCATACCCCGCCACCAGCATCCCAAAATGCACCTTCTGGTGAAACGCCAGGAATAGTGAGTAGAGCATGCTCAGGTTGATCAGGTGGGCAACGAAGGCGATTCCGATGGTCTGCATCAGCAATGCGGGTCGTGCCGCAATGGCAATTGCCGCTTCGGTGAACTCAGCGGTGTTATTCTCTACCCAGCTGTCTTCCAGGAAAGCCGGGCGGTTGAAGATGCGCGCCATCCAATTGGCAAACCGTTGTGCCCAGCTGAGAATGCGTCGCAGCCATAAGGGGCGCCATAATCCCAGCAACAGGAAGGAGGTCAATCCCCCAATGACGAGCAGGAGCAGGGCTGCGGTGAGGCTCTCGTAGTATTTGAGATTATGGTGGGTGAACAGGTAGATCATCCCGGTCACCAGCACCACCAGAAAGGCTGAAAAATCCGCCACCATCACCAGCAATGTGCCGACTGTCGCCTTGGCGGCAGATTGTCCGCGCCTGGAGGCATCATCCACAAAGACCGCCATCCCGCTAGCTCCGCCAATCGGTGCCGCCACATTCATGAATATGGAGATGAATGTCAGAGGGATCAGTTCGACTAATCGGCTTTGGATACCGACCGTCTGGAAGGCTGAATGGTAGATACCTGTATACGTGGTGAAATAGACGATCATAAACAGGATGGCCGCCACTACCCACTGCCACTGACCTTGCATCAGTGTCTCGGCTATCTTGGTGATATCACTGAATCGGCTGATCACCACCCAGAGAAAGATGATAACCAGCAGCCAAAAAATCCATCGTCGCTTCATGCTGCCCCCAGGAATTCTAGCAATCCTAATTCATTATAATCATCCCCTACGCTCTGTCCCGTCTCATATTATTAGTGCGCTATTAGATTGCAGCTCGCCACTGGTGGCTAGTGGATTCAGGGTTTTCACAGCCTCATTTGCGTTTTTTTGGTTTTGGTTGGCTGGCTGAAAAGCCCGGGAATTCCGGCGCCCCCTGTGTACGCATGCGCTGTTCCTCGGTGACCAGGCTGACTTTTGGCCCTTCTGTCCATTCTCCACCGTTTAGCTCATCCGTGGCAAATAGGATGGCTTCCTTCGGGCTGTTGGCCCAGATGGTCTTAGCATAGGGCTCGATCGAGTTGGCCGCGTAGCTGCTGGTCTTTTGCTTCTTCCGCCCCCCTTGCTTGTTGGCGAACAGGCCCTCGACGTAATATTGTGGCATGTCACACCTGCCTGTCATTCTCCAAATAGCGCCGCTGGCGCTTGGATCGTCACCACTTCTCCCCGGGCGCAAACCTGTCCATTGGCGGATAGCCAGGCATCCATCACCACCTTGCGACCTTTGATCTCCTTGACCTTTGCCCGGATTTCCAGGGGCACCCCCAATGGGGTAGGTTTGAGGTAATCCACTTTTAGCGAAGCAGTCACGAATCTGAATGCTGGCAGGCTGTCCATGCTGCGTCCTTCCGCCTTGTAAGAAGCGGCTGCGGCCGTTCCTGTGCAGTGACAGTCGATCAAAGACGCGATCAGACCGCCATAAACATACCCAGGGATGGCGATATGATAGTCTCTTGGGGTGTAAAGGCACACGCTTTCATCCCCATCCCAGTAGCTCTTGATCTGCAGGCCACGTTCGTTCAGCCGTCCGCAACCATAACAGTAACTCACATTGTCAGGATAATAATCCTGGAAAGCTTTTTCACTCATCGCTTTGCTCCTATTTCTTTGGCTGCCATCTCGAGGATCGTATATCCATCCTGGACCAGCTCCTCCAGGCCAGCTTTTGCTCCGTCGTCCAGCTGCTCACCTGCCTCCATGCGCTCTATATATCGTAACAGCGAGCCACGTAACCCGCTTGCCCGGTGAGCATAGGTGGAATCGACTGAAAGGTGCTCAAGGCGGTTTGCCAGCTGCCTGGTTAGCTCTAAGTCTTTATCAGCCCGAACTCTTTTCAAGGTAACTATTTCATCCAGCTCAATTGGCCTCTACCATGAAACGATTTTGGTAGGCGTCAGCTTGATCAGCACGTTTTCTGGGTCCTTCAGCCACGACTGTGGCTCGGGCTCATTCAAACCATCCTGCCCGAGATAGCGCAGGTAAATTCGGCTGGCAACTTCACTCACCAGCTCACGCGGTTCCGACACCAGCTCCACCGTGCCTTCCAACAGCACCGCCGTGAGCTTACCCCCTTCCTGCTTAGATTCGATCAGCACCGCCCCGCGTGGGTTGATCTTCAGCTCGCGTATCTTTCGGGTGCTGACGAAGCTGCTGATCCATACACAGTCTCCATCCCACATGAACCATACCGGAACGACATGCGGTTGCAAGGTCTTCGGGTTGGTGGTAGCCAGCCGGGCTAACACCGCTTCTGCAAGCACCGTTTCGATTAATGCCTTCCTGTCGTTCTTGTTGTCATCCGCCATGGCATTCTCCACCGAATATTCTCGCTGGAGTATAGTACA
Organism: Anaerolineales bacterium; assembly: GCA_003105035.1. NCBI lineage: Bacteria > Bacillati > Chloroflexota > Anaerolineae > Anaerolineales > Anaerolineales bacterium. Next base: position 115,886 of record PQAL01000043.1, read on the forward strand.
AAATTTGGCGCACTACAACTCTTGATTTAAATCACGAGAGCCGGGTCAGGCCCGGCTCTCAAAAAGGAGGAGAAAAGAAAACTTCAACTATGTTTATCATAACTAATTACTCACAAGTCTGCTTGACGGTTCAGTGACGATTACCCGACGATTACCCATCAAGTTCGCCGGGCTGACGCATGCGCTTGATGATGCCCCGTCTACGTTTGGTCTCCAGGCGACGCAAGGTTGCCGTTCTGCTTGGCCTGGTTTTTTGACGCGGCCTGGGCTCTAGGCTGGCTTGGACGATCAGCTGGGTCAAGCGTTCCATGGCTGCCTCCCGGTTGCGTTCCTGGCTCCGGTATTGGTTTGCCTCGATAATTAATATTCCCTCGCTGGTGATTCGCCTGCCAGCCAGGCGGATCAGCCGTTGCTTGACTCCCTCCGGGATGGATGGAGAGCCTCTGACGTCCAGGCGCAGTTGGACTGCACTGGAAACCTTATTTACGTTTTGTCCACCGGGCCCTGGGGCACGTAAGAAATCAAACTTGAGCTCGTCCTCGTTCAGCCAGATGGATGGTGTGATCGCGATCATCAACTAAGTATATCAGCCAGATCATGCCCTGGAACAATGATCACTTGCTCGTGTTATTCTGTCCTCAGGTATCATCAATCCGTTTTTTGAGCTTTGTGATTAATCAAAGCCTAATGATTAACTTCCCGGCAGTTGTTGACACCCCTTTTATTTAAAGATAATATACTTCTGCTGATCATTGAAAACGGGGTTGTTTTGATGGACGATGTGCTAATAATTACCTTCCCTGAATGCTCGTATCCGATTTCCCGACCTGTTATTTCAGGGCAGGCTCACTTAGATTATTCCAATCCCGTTGCCATTATTACCCTTCCATTTTGATCGTCGCTGCTGTTATCCGGACCTTTCTGGGAGTTTCAACTGGAAATGGGTTCTGGATTATTTCGATTGATGCTTGGTCAATAGGGGTCATTCTTTTACTGGAGGGTGTATGCCAAAGACTGTTGTAGCAGCTGCTTTGGGGGAATGTGTTCATGTTGCCGGGGTGTTGAGTTTTCTGCGCCTCGCTGAAGCTGCGGGGTGGCGTACGGTTTTCCTCGGTCCAGCCGTTCCCATTGAAGTCGTTTTAAGTGCAGCTCGGCGCGAGCAGGCTGACCTGGTAGGGGTGTCTTACCGCCTCACTCCCGAGACCGGTGAACGCCTGTTGGGTGAATTCGCCGAGGCAGCTGATACCCTGCGTACCTCGGGAGTGCGTTTTACCTTTGGAGGCACCCCTCCAGTGGCTGAACGAGCTGCCCGGTTGGGTTTCTTCGAGAGAGTCTTTGATGGCACCCAGCCCCCTGAAGAGGTCCTGGCCTATCTAAAAGGGCAGGTTGCACCTCAGCTTTCCGCATCCGATTATCCACGCACCCTGGTTGAGCGCATTGCGTGGAAAGCTCCCTATCCGCTGCTCAGGCATCATTTCGGTTTGCCCACCCTGGAAGCCAGCTTGAAGGGTGTTGAGGAGATTTCAGCTGGCAAAGTCCTGGATGTCATTTCGCTAGGGATCGACCAGGACGCCCAGGAAAACTTCTTCCACCCCGAGAGGCAGGATCCTCGCCGCAAAGGTGCCGGGGGTGTGCCGGTTCGCACGGCGGGCGATTACCGGGCATTATTTACTGCCAGCCTCCGGGGGAATTACCCGCTCATGCGCACCTATTCGGGCACCGATGACTTTATCCGCCTGGCTGAAATGTATCTCAATACTATCCACAATGCCTGGTGCGCAATCCCGCTCTTCTGGTTTAACCAGATGGATGGCCGCGGTCCCTGGGATCTGGAAGGCTCGATTCGTGAGCACCAGCAGGTGATGGCCTGGTATGGTGAGCGAGGTGTCCCCGTGGAGCTCAATGAGCCGCACCATTGGGGGATGCGCGATGCCCCCGATGTGGTCTTTGTGGTTTCAGCTTACCTCTCTGCCTATAACGCTCGCGCTTTCGGCGTCACCGACTATCTTGCTCAGCTGATGTTCAATAGCCCGCCCGGTACCTCCGATGCCATGGACCTGGCCAAGATGCTGGCGGTATTGGAGCTGATCAAGCCCCTTGAAGGTCCTGAGTTCCGAATTTGGCGGCAGACCCGCACAGGCTTGCTTAGCTACCCGGTTAATATTGCTGCCGCCCGTGCCCATCTGGCTGCCAGTATCTACTTGCAGATGGCTCTACGACCGCATATCATCCATGTGGTTGGCCACACAGAAGCCTTGCATGCCGCCGAGGCGGGAGATGTCATTGAAGCCTGCCACATGGCTCGCCGGGTGGTCGAGAATGCGCTGAGTGGTGCCCCAGACCTGACCGCCGATCCGGCTGTCCAGGAACGCTCCCACCAGCTTGTCTCTGAGGCTCAGGTCACCCTGCAAGCTATCCGGAAAATCGCACCAGATAGCGTGCCTGATCCATTTATCGATCCGTCCACCCTGGCGCGCTCCGTCCACATCGGCATTCTGGATGCGCCTCAGCTCAAAAATAATCCCTTTGCCCTGGGGCGGGTAGAAACACGGCTGGTCAATGGTGCCTGCCTGGCCGTTGATAAACATGGGATACCATTGGCCGAGGCGGGACGTTTGGCAAATTTCTTGTCATAGGAGGAAAGCATGTCTGATAAATTTAATATCACTGTGATTGGTGCAGGGCATGGCGGGAAAGCCATGGCGGCTCATCTGGCGCTGATGGAATTTCCAACCTTGCTATTCAATCGTACTCCCGACCACGTCGCGGCCATCAAAGAATTGGGTGGGATATACCTTGAAAGCAATCTTACCGGCCCACGCGGTTTTGGCCGCTTGCAAATGGTGACTTCGAATATTGCTGAAGCTCTTGAGCATGCCAGCATGATTATGGTAGTGGTCCCTTCTTCTGCCCATGCTGATGTTGCCCGCAGTTGTGCTCCATACCTTAAAGATGGACAGATCGTCATCCTTCATCCCGGGCGTACTTGCGGGGCCATTGAGTTCAACAAGGTGATTCGCAATAACGGATGCACAGCCGATGTCACCATCGCCGAAGCTGAAACCTTTATCTATGCCTCCCGCTCTGACGGTCCAGCCCAGGCGCGCATCTTCCGCATCAAGGAGGCTGTTCCCCTGGCAGCCTTACCTTCCCGGCGTAACCAGTTCGTCCTTGACCGTGTGCGCGAGGTATTTCCGGTGTTCATCGACGGCGGGAATGTCTTGCAAACCGGAATGAATAACATGGGCGCCATCTTCCATCCTGCCCTGACGATCTTGAACTCCGGCTGGATCGAATCAACCCACGGAGATTTTCAATTCTACATTGATGGCGTGACTCCCTCGGTAGCGCGTGTCCTCGAATCCCTTGACCGTGAGCGCGTGACGGTGGCTGCCTCGATTGGCATCCGTGCCCGCACCGGGATGGAGTGGTTGAAGCTATCCTATGACGCTGAGGGTGAGGACCTGAATGAGGCTATTCATAACCAGCCTGGCTATTATGGCATTAACGCCCCCCCAACACTGAACCACCGCTATATCTTTGAAGATGTTCCCATGAGCCTGGTACCGATTGCTTCCCTTGGGCAGCGATATGGGGTTGCAGTCAGCGGAATTGATGGCATAATTAAATTAGCCAGTATAATACATCGTACCGATTACTGGCGTCGTGGCCGTACCATTGAAAAGCTGGGAATTAACAATCTGAGCACCGATGAATTGATCCATTATGTGACGGAGGGCACCTTGGAATCAGGCGGATGATTTCTGGACTGCCCCGTAACTGGGAAGGAAGACATGGAACAAATTGATCAATCAAATATGGTGATTCTTATGGTGGTACTGCAAGCTCAGGATGCCGACATGGTCACTGCCTCCCTGAAACGATCCGGTGTGGTAGCTTACGAATTATCCAGCACGGGTGCTTTTCTTGGCAGAAAAAACGTCACCTTGCTTATCCCTGTGGGATCCGACAAGGTTGAGCTGGTCGTGTCGGAGGTCAAGCGTAACTGCCGGCAGCGTATCGAATATGTGTCTATGCCTATCGAAGGTCAGCCTCTTCCCATACCCAGTCCAATACCGATCACAGTCGGTGGTGCCACCATCTTCATCCTCGAAATTGATCAATACCTGGAGGTGCTGCAATGAAACTGATGATCGCCATTGTCAATGATGCCGATTATGACAAAATCGCCCGGCAGCTGACCGATGAACAATACCGGGTGACCTGCATTGCCTCCACGGGTGGCTTGTTCCGTCGGGGCAGCACTACTTTATTAATTGGTCTGGAGGAGGATAAGATTCAACGCGCCGTGGAAATTATCAAAGAGCATACTACTGCTATCGAAGCCGCTGGCACGCATAAAGCTGCTATCTTCGTCCTCAATATTAAAGAATATATTCGCGTATAGGTTGGTACTGTTTCAGTCCGGATGCATGCCTGCGCGAACGCTTCGCTGTTAGGCTACACCAGTGCACACCTCCCGGGGCTCTTAGGGAGGTGTTAAGTATCTGCATCTTCTCACTTATCTCCATTATTAGAATGATGAAACCATGTGTATATTTGTTCTGATAGGATAGTCTGCTGCGTATGGCCCATCGTCTGAGCAATGAATCCCGTCGCCTGCGCACTCTGATCACCGGGCATGTCGTCCCAGAACCGGAGCGTTGTATCCAGTGTGGTATTTGTTCATTTAATTGTCCAATTGGCATCGACGTTCGCTTGCATGCCTGGTTAGGGGAAGATATCGAAGATCCGGCTTGCCTGACCTGCGGGGAATGTATCGAGCATTGCCCACGCGCTGTCCTGCGTTTTGAAGTCACCGACCTGTTTGTGGGAGCTAAGGGATGACCCGCTACGTGATCATCGGTCTGGGGATTGCAGGCTTCTCCGCTGCCCAAACCCTCTGCCAGCTGGATCAGGCCTCAGAGGTCGTTGTAGTGAGCGATGACCCCCACGGTTATTACTCCCGCCCAGGCCTGGCTTATTATTTGAACGGTGAGATACCCGAAAAGCAGCTTTTCCCCTTCATTAAGAAAGGCCGCCTCAACCTGGCTGCTCAGCTAATCACGTCACATGTCATTCAGCTGGATCCAGCCTCTCACAGTATAAAGACGGATACATCCGGCACGATCACCTACGACCATCTGCTACTCGCATTGGGCGCACGCTCAGTCCCACTGAATGTCCCTGGTAGTGACTTGTTTGGCGTGGTGAAGCTCGATGATCTCGAAGATACCCGGCACATCCTCTCTGTGGCTCACCATGCAAAAACGGCGGTCGTTGTGGGTGGTGGTGTGCTGGCTATCGAGATGGTCGAAGGGCTGGTCGCAGAGGGGGTTAAAGTTCACTACCTGTTGCGGGGCGATTGGTACTGGCCCGGAGTTTTAACAGAGGCCGAAGCCCACCTGATTGAGCATCATCTCAAACAAGAAGGTGTCGTACTGCATTATCACACCGAAATCGAAGAGATCTTGGGGAAGAAGGGAAAAGTTATCGGGATTCGCACGACGAAGGGAGAAGTGATTCCTTGCAAGCTGGTAGGGGTTGGCATTGGCGTCAGAGCCTCTTTGGGCCTGGCTTCAGCAGCCGGACTGGCCACCGATCGTGGCATTCTGGTGAACGAGTACCTTCAGACGAGTGATCCGCATATTTATGCTGCTGGAGATGTCGCTCAAATTACTGATCCGTCCACCGGACGTTCTTCGATCGACAATCTCTGGTATCCAGGGCGTCGGCAGGGGAGTATCGCTGCCATGAACATGGCCGGGCAACCTCAGGCCTACCAGCGCAAGGTCGCCATAAATGTTCTCCGTCTGGCGGGTATGATGACTGCCATCATCGGTGCGATCGGCAGCGGGCGTGAAGAAGGTGATATCTATACGACACGCGGCTCGAGTGAAACTTGGAGGGAGCTGCCCAACGCCCTCGCCTCTGAAAGTGATACCGAAGTCGGTCACTTGCGCCTGGTTGTCAGCGGGCGCGAATTGCTGGGTGCCGTGCTGATGGGTAACCAGAAAATCTCAAGGCCGCTGTATGATCTGGTCAATAATCGGGTGGATATCACTCCCATCCGTAAGCAATTGTTGGCTTCTACCCCCCAGCTGGGGCAGACCATCTTGGACTACTGGATGAAAATGAAAAGTTAGGCGGAAAAGGATGGGAAGATTATATGCTTGCGCGTAGCAAGGAGCTCTGGTGGGCTTTACTGGCCATGGTCGTTATCACGGTCTTCTATATGCTCATCTTTAATAAATATCAGGCGGTGCCGGCGGCTGGCAGCTTCTTCGGCCACATGATCGGTGTAATCGGTTTCATCTTGATGTTGATGACTGAAACCCTATATTCCTTCCGCAAGCGCAGTCGAAAGGGCCGCTGGGGTAAGATGAGCTCCTGGCTGCAATTTCATATCTTCACTGGCCTGGTTGGGCCATATATGGTGCTCTTGCACACTTCCTGGAAGTTCAATGGCCTGGCAGGTGCCACTACCCTGCTGACCATTATGATCGTCATCAGCGGGTTTACCGGTCGCTATATCTATACCCGCATCCCCCGCTCCCTGGAGGGCATTGAGGTCACCCCCGTCAGCAACCCGGCTCAGGCAGCTGTGCTGGCGCGCTCGCGGCAGATGCTTTCCGTCTGGCATGCTGTGCATATCCCCATTGGGATTGCCCTCTTTGTTGCGGCATTCATCCATATTGGCGCCGCTCTCACCTACGCCACCCTGCTTCGTTAAGCGTGCTGTTATGGTGAAACGACCGTTGGGCTTCCTGACCATCCCCGGCTTGATTACCGGCCTGGTGGTCATCCTGATCGTATTGGGTGCGGGGTTGGCGTTCGGGGGAGTGCTTTTTAGCCCCGGTGCGTTGAATGCTCAAGCAGGTGCGCTGGTTGGTGGTGTCGCATCCCATGCCGAGTTCACCGGCCGGTGTTCTGCCTGCCACGCCTTTTTCTGGCAGTCAGCAACCATGGCTGACCGCTGCGTGGTCTGCCATACCGATGTTGCTGCGCAGCAGGCTGATCCACTCAGCTTACACGGTAGCTTGCTAAAGAAAAACAGCCATCTCACTTGCCGTACCTGCCATCCTGATCACCGCGGCGCATCAGCCTCCCTGACTGACCTATCAAAAGCCGATATCGCTCACGATATTTTTGGTTATTCCCTTCTGGCTCACCCCAAAAAGGCCGACAGCTCGCCTTTCACCTGTGGCGACTGTCATGTCAATGCGTACGGCTCAACTTTTGATCAGGCGGTATGTATTGACTGCCACCAACAAATCAAGGCTGATTTTATGCTAACCCACCAGCAAGTTTATGGGAATGCTTGTCTGGCATGCCATGATGGCATCGATACCTATGGCCATTCCTTCGACCATGAAAAGGTTGCCTTCCCACTCACTGGCATGCATACTCAGCTTGATTGTGCAACCTGCCATAAGGGTGCCCGCAACCTGGGCGACTTGCAATCTACCCCGCAGAACTGCAACGCCTGCCATGCCAAGGATGATGCCCACAAGGGGCAGCTTGGGACAGACTGTGCCGCCTGCCATACGACGAGCGGCTGGGCTCCAGCCACCTTTGACCATGCAAAATCAAAATTTCCTTTGACCGGTGCCCATACCACCCTGGAGTGCACCAGGTGCCATCTGCATAATGAGTTCATTGCTATTGATACAGCCTGCTATGCCTGCCATGCCAGGGACGATGCCCATGACGGTCAGCTGGGTAGTTTATGCGCCACCTGCCATACCACAAATGCCTGGTCACCATCCACTTTTGATCATGGAAAATCGAAATTCCCGCTTGCAGGCACCCATTCCAGCCTGCCCTGCTCCGATTGCCATCCAGATAAGACTTTTGCCCCACTTGATACGGCCTGCTATTCTTGCCATGCCAGGGATGATGCCCATAATGGCCAGTTTGGCACGTCCTGTGATGCCTGTCACACCACCACTGCCTGGCTACCGGCCAGTTTTGATCACTCGAAATCTGGTTTTCCTCTGACAGGCGCTCACACTAGCCTGCCCTGCTCAGCCTGTCACCCGAACGATATGTTTTCTCCTCTCGACACTACCTGCTTCTCCTGCCATGCCAGGGATGATGACCATAATGGCCAGTTCGGCACTGATTGTGGAACCTGCCACTCTACCACTGCCTGGCTGCCGGCGTCCTTTGACCATTCACGTATCGGTTTTCCTCTCACCGGCGCGCATGCCTCCGTGGGTTGTTCCGGGTGTCATACCGGGGGTGGTTTTTCTGGTCTATCAACCATTTGCGCTTCTTGCCACGCCGACCCTGCCTTCCACGCTGGCTTGTTTACCGGTATGTCTTGCGACCAGTGTCACAACACCTCCGTCTGGGTTCCGGCCCAGTATAACCAGCCTCACCCCAATGCGTGCACCGAGGTCGCCTGCGTCGGCCACGAGGGCGCTACCTGCAGGGATTGCCACACCTTGAACCTCATGTCAGCCACCTGCTTGAAGTGCCATGACAGCAATAATCCTGGCGATGGGGACGATTGATAATTAGCCAGGAATTTTAAATCGCTGTCCGATTTCTGTTGGTTAAACGTTCGTCCTGACCATGGTTGCTTTATTAAACTTCAGGTATTGCTGTTCTCTTCCAACCAGCTGGGGACTATCTTGTGATCCACTAGCAACATGTGTTCAAAGCCTTTCAAGGCGTGAACACGTCGCCTTTATTCTCTACGTCGCTGGATCTCGTCCAGCAAGCTCGTTCCTTGCTCAGGGGTGAGTGTTTCATTGATCGCCACCAGCAGCCCCTTTCCTTCCACTTCCCGCAGAATGGTAAGTGCGCCTCTGCCACTGGCGTACACCTGGCAGAGCTTACCACTCTCCAGGATGCGTTTGATGAGAGGTATCCAGCATTCTGCCTGGGGTTGCCCATCCCCGGGCACCCATTGGACGCCCCTCAATCGCTCCAGGCTCAGCAACATGTCCAGGTGACCCAGCTGCCCTCTGCCGTCCAGGTGGTAAAAAGCATACTCCATGCTTTCACAGCAGGCTGCCAGGTCGGGCAGCACATAACGCTCGAACATCTGGGGTGAGATCATGTATGAGAAATCGGACTGCAACAGATACCCCCGTTTCGGTGACCAGCAAGGACCCCAGCAGGAGGTTCCCTGGCTATGTTGGGTCAGTCTGTAGAGCTGCTCATAACACTCCAGCCATAACCGGTTGGTTTCCTTCACCAGGCGGTCTACTTCCTCAGGTGCATCTAGCAGGTCGAACAGCAGCTGCTGCGTGCCTCGCAGGTGAGCCAGGATGTCCAGGTTGCCTCCCAGGTCAGTGATGCCGATGGACAGCTGGTCTCCCCAGCGCCTGACAGCCCCTTGTGTTACTGCTTTTACCTGCTTCCACCATGGGTTATCTTGATCCATGCTGATCTTGAGCTCAGGTAGTTCAAGCTCTTTGTTGGGGGAGAACCAGGTAGTATCTTCCACTGCATGCAAGCTTGCCCCGGCAAAGGCAGCCACGATCCCCGGCCCGAAGTTCGGCCACATGCGTGGGTAAGCATCCCCCAGGTAATATGTGGCTTCCAACCGCTGCACAAATAGCTCTAGCAGCTCATTTACGTCTGCCCCTGGGCCGAAATTCCCCAAAAAGGTGCTGGCATAATGCGGGGTGCTGGAATCTTTTACCTCGATGCACTCCAGCACCACCAGCGGGCGCTCAAGCTCGCCTGCCCACCAGGCCGACCAATCCTGCCGGATGGTTTCCCAACCCGTCTCAGGGAAGTGTAGCTTTAAGTCCATGGGAGATCAGCTGCCGAGGGAATCTCACAAATAGCGGGAAAAGAACTCGTTCACCTTGCGGGCATGTTCTTCAGGATACCACTGGCTGACGGTGGTATGCCCGGCTTCTGGCACGCGCCACACCTCCTTCGGTTCCCTGGCTGCCGCATATAACTCGTCGAAGTCCGGCAGGTATTGGTCTTGGTCACCGTGGATAAACAGGATGGGTCTGGGAGAAATTTTCCCTACCCAGCGAATGGCTTCATAGTTGAACAGGTTAACACCCAGGCGCAGGGATGTCATGCCGATGATCAGCCATGCGATCGGCCTGGCCAGCCACGCGGGGAATCCCATCTCCACGCCCCGGGCAGTCATCGCACTACGCATCCGTGCCGGGCCGCCGTCACTGATAACTGCTTTAATATCCGGGCACTGTGGCGCGGTCACCATCGCGACGATCCCGCCATACGAAAACCCAAGCAGCCCAATGGCGTGTATGCCGCGTTCATGCAGGAATTGGACGGCACCCAGCACATCCCGGCATTCTTCGTAGCCGAAGGTCATGTGCTTGCCTTCACTGCGTCCATGGGCTCGAAAGTCAAATAGCAGCACATTGAATCCGGCTTTGCGCAGGGCTGGAGCCCGGTAAATATCGAAGTCATAACTGCTGTTGTGCCCATGCAGGATGATCACCGCTTTATCCGCATCACCCGCGGGTGTCCATACCCCGCGCAGGGTCAGCCCGTCAGAGGTTTTAAACGCGATAGTTTCGCAATCCAATCCATATTCGTCAGGGGAGTGCGTTTCGCCTAATTGCCCGCGCTGCGTGAAGTATAAAGATAGCACCAAATCCAGAACAAGGATGAGCAGCGTGACGATTGCGAAGATCCACAACAGGCTGGTCATCGATGCTTGTAGGTTACATGGCTAATGCCGCAGATGGCTTTGGCTCGCGCACAAATTTCAAGCTCACTGCGCTCAGGATAAATAAAACGGCATACCCGGCAAAAACCACAAAATATCCCATGCCCGGCGTGGTTAAGTTCAGGTAATCTGCTACAGGCCCGCCAATGCTCCCTCCGATAATGCCCGCCCCGGCTCCAGCCAGGTTGGAGATACCCAGGAACAATCCCGCTTTGGCTGCTGGCACCAGGTTGGTGCCCATCGCCCAATTGGCAGTCATGAACACCCCGGTTGCTACCCCCAGCACCGTCCCGGCAACGTAGATCACCCACTCGTTGGGGATCAGGATGGTACCCAGTAGCACGGTACATCCCACCCCAGCCAGGATCCCGCTCCAGCTCACCAGCAGCCGCTTACTGAATCTGTCGGCCAGCCAGCCCCCGATGAAGGCAGCTGCCAGGGTTCCAATCCCCACCACGGTGATCAGCTTCCCAAAAAGCCCGGCAGCCGTGCCCACATCGATCTTGAAGGTGTACATGAAAAAATATTGGGCAAAACGCTGCAGGGAGGTGATGGCTGCCAGGAAGAACAGCCGGTTGACGATCCACCAGATGAAGGAAGCATGCTGGCGCGCTTCCTCCTTGCCGATGGCGGTTGTTGAGCCAGCCCACACGCCGATCACTACCGCCATCGCCATGGCCAGTGTGCCTCCCACTGCCACCGCCACGATCAGGCCGGTTTGTTTATTGGCCAATAACCAGGTCACCAGGCCAAGGATCCCGCCAATCAACGCCCCACCCAGCAGGCCGATGCACAGACCTGCGAGAATGCCCAACAGCATGAGGAACACCCGCATCATGGGCGGCCAGAATGAATCCCCGGATTTTTCCTTCAGTGGCTCTTCCTTGACGGTTACCATCGTCACCACTGCCGCAAGCAATAGGAATGCTCCAGTAACGGCAATGGCCCAGCCTAATTCGCCTACGCTTACTAGCTTGGCGATGGTGATACCCACCAATGCGATTGGCACCAGCTCAAACAAAGCCTTGATTGCCGACGCCCGCCCGCGCTGGTCCTCTGGCACCAGGTCAGGGATCAACCCTTGTAATGGCCCATGGGAGATGTTAGCCGAAAACTGGATCAACAAAATCGCTACCAATAGAGACCAGTAATTCCAAGAAAGCCCAATGGCGACCAGGAATACCAGGTCAAGCAGCGTGCCTATCATGATGTACGGACGGCGCCGGCCAAAACGTGAGGTGGAGCGGTCACTGAACAACCCTGCTAACGGCTGGACAATCATGGCAATCACCAACCCCGCCGTGCTCATGGCACTTAACGCGCTGTTTTTCCAATCCGGCGGGGCATACAGGGCCACCAGGTAAGGCATGAAGAATGAGCCTACCGCCGTGTTGCGCACGTTCATTCCAAACCAAAACAGGTTGATGAAAATAAAGTCGTACCAGCGTAGTCGTTTCATGGGTTAAAGTATAGCATGCCGGTGATGGACCGCCTTTCCTTCCATGCTTCAGCTAATTTGCACCTCCCTCAATTCGGTTTTCATTCTGGTCGGGCATTCCCATCTGGTTATCTGCAAGATTTATATGCAGAAATTTCCTGCACGATCTTTGCGCAGATTTAAACTCATCCCCCAAATTCGTGTTCATTTGGGGGAGGTGGGGTCACCTGCACGACTTGTGTGCGGATAGGGTGGTTGATAACCGCGAAAACCAACGCTTTCTCTGACCCTCTCCCCTGTTCTCAGTCTAGTAGGTTGGGGTGACCTGGTGTGTTCTTGACCGGTTGAGCGTTTTTTGCGAAACCCAACTCATTTCTAAATCCCGTTCTTGTGAAGTGTCTGCATGATTTCACTGTGGGATTTGGGGGAGTGTGAGGTTACCTGCACCCGCCTGCACATTTGTGTACGGGTTTTTTGTGCCGAAGGGTCGAATTCTCTCCTCCCCTAAATTTCAGTTTGTGAAATTTGGGGGAGGCTGGGTCATCTGCACGACTTGTGTGCGGAGGGGGTTCTTTCTTCTGTTCAGCTATTCTCGAAATCTTTCCTACCCAACTCAACTATTCCTTCAATATCTTCTCAATCTCCGCTAGTTCTTCCTTGCTGAACTCCAGCTTATTCAACGCTGCCACACCGTCTTCGATTTGTGCCACCCGACTGGCCCCGATCAACGCCGAGGTGACTGCCGGCTTATGCAGCACCCAGGCGAGTGCCATCTGGGCCATGCTCTGGCCGCGCTGCCTGGCAATCTCAGCCAGCTTGCGCACCTTATCAATCTTGTCTGCGGTAACATTTTCTCGGCTCAGGTAAGTTCCCTTCTTCCCCGCCCGTGAATCATTCGGGACACCCTTTAAATATCGATTGGTCAGGATACCTTGTGCGAGAGGTGAAAATACGATGCAGCCGATGCCTTGTTTGGTGAGCACATCCAGCAGCCCATCTTCGACCCACCTATCAAATAGGCTGTAATTGGGCTGGTGGATCAGGCACGGGGTTCCCAGGTTGCACAGGATCTTGGCTGCCTGGTGGGTGAGCTCCGCCGGGTACATCGAGATCCCCACATACAATGCCTTGCCGCTGCGTACAATATAATCAAGCGCACCCATCGTTTCTTCCAGGGGCGTCTCAGGGTCGGGGCGGTGGTGGTAAAAGATATCCACATACTCCAGCCCCATCCGTTTCAGGCTCTGGTCCAGGCTGGCTATCAGGTACTTGCGCGAGCCGTGATCGCCATAAGGTCCCGGCCACATGTCCCAGCCTGCCTTGGATGAAATCACCAGCTCATCCCGGTAAGGTTGGAAATCTCTCTTGAAGATTTGCCCGAACGTCTCTTCTGCCGACCCGTATGGCGGCCCATAATTGTTGGCCAGGTCGAAATGGGTGATGCCCAGGTCGAAAGCTCTGTGGAGCATCGCCCGGCTGTTATCCAGCACATCTACTCCGCCGAAGTTGTGCCATAACCCCAGCGAGATGGCTGGCAGCTTTAGCCCGCTGTTCCCACAGCGGTTATAGCGCATATTCTCATATCTACTGCTCAATGCAGAATAACCCATTGATTCCTCCTGGTGTATCGATTACCCGACCCTCCAGATTATATCCGCAATTAATTCTCCCGATTCATGCATAATTCTCAAGGTGTACTTGGCCATCGGGGCAATGCTCTAAGAAACATCTCAGTCGGTGGTGTAAATTCATCATGTTGGCATGAAGGTTATATTGTCTTTATCATTGTACAGGTGCCAATGTAAAGGGTACCACCTCCGCGGCAATCAACATCTGTGGAAAATAAATCCGGTGCATCGATGCAATACTAATATCGTGTTTCGCTACTCCCATTCGGTACCATGTTTCTGGAGGATTCCACCCACCAGTCGGATCACCGAAGCCTCATCAGGAAAAATTCCCTCGACATTGGTCCTTCTTTTCACCTCCATGTCCAGCCTTTTAAGGATGTTGTTGGAGTAGATCCGCTTCCAGTGCTCAATAGGAAAGCTCATATAAGATAAAATATCGCCTTTGGTCTCAAGCAAGATCCGGGATGCGCTCAACCAGCATGGCTGCATGGCGTCAACCGCTGCCCGAAGTTGCCTTCCGGCGGCTTCGTGGCAAGGTAGGCAGTTGTGTGTGAAAACCACACCTCGAAAGCAAAACTCCATCCCCTCCTTGATTTCAGGGGAGGGGATGGAATGAGGTAGCATTTCTTTTCCGATGAATTCAGTGTTTGTTATTCTTTCACTTCATCTAGCCCTCGGGTTCAATTATTTCGAACAGGTACACTAAATAATCTGGTCCTGTGGTAATTTCCGGCGAAATAGGATCAGTGGCTGATCGTGCCATCCATGGTCGCAGACCATGGCCAGGCTAATGTGAAATCCATGCAGTCGAAGGAACCCTCCGGGGTACATCCGGGGATAAACTGGGGGATGACCTCGTATGTAAGGACGATGGTTCCGGAAGCATCCGCGAATGCGCCCGTGCCACCATTGAGGGTGATTGGGAAGTTATTGCTCTCGCTGGCTGGATCGTAGTCGTACGAACCATACAGCTCATTGCCGTTTGCCGCGATAAGCTTCAACCTACCATCGATTACGATATCGGGCTCAGCCGGGCAGTGGGTGAAGAACGCCTCGATCTGGCCCATATGGGTTCCCTCACCCGTTGCTTCAGTCAGCGTTGTGACCACCGTGCAGCCCGACGCTGTGCTTCCAGGAAACTCCCACCGCGCTGCCCCGGCCAGTGTTGCCTTGAACGGGCGGTCGGTGCCACCTATTGCTGCAGATGCAATGGCTACGGCGACCAGGCTGAGTAGCAAAACTACTGCTATTACGACGATTACTGAGACTAATCTTTTTCTTTTCATTTTATCCTTCCTTTTCGAGTTTTTTTCGGATGATTGGTAAGGCGATTGCCTTTGTTGGTACTACTATAGCTCCCCAGAAGTTGCCTGCCTTGCCAGTTCTTGCCAAAATTCCCCAAAATCAGAATTTTATGCTATGCTATTTCTAGCGTATTACTCAGGCTTTCCCAGAAAGCAGGTGATTATGCCCGCTTCTATTCCTCCCACCACATTAGAGAAATTCACTACATTCGGCGATTTATTGCGTTATCTCAGGCGCCGTGCCGGGCTCACCCAGCTGGAGCTGTCGTTCCATGTGGGTTACAGCGACACCCAGATCAGCCGCTTGGAGCAAAATCTGCGCCTGCCAGACCTGCCTACCATCGAGGATCGCTTTGTGGCAGCCCTCGGCATAAAAAATGAGCCCGAAGTCATTGCCCGCTTATTGGACCTGGCCGCCAATGTCAAGCGTGAGGACGCCCCGGTATTCGGTCTCTGTCCGTTTAAAGGCTTGAACTATTTTGAAGAGGCCGATGCGGATCTCTTTGTAGGCCGAGAAGCATTGACCGCCAAACTTGTAGATCGGGTACTCTCATTGTCCGATGGGCATCAAACAGCGAACGCGAGATTCCTGGCCATCGTCGGCGCCTCGGGTAGTGGGAAATCTTCCCTGGTGAGAGCCGGTTTGGTGCCGGCTTTGCGCTGGGATAAGCGCTCTGCTAATTGGCCAATACACATTTTGACTCCTACCGCCCATCCGCTCGAAAGCCTGGCAATGAGCCTGACCCAGGATGCTGATTCGGTCAATTCCACCATCGCCTTAATGGATGACCTTAAGCGTGAACCGCGTTCTCTGTCGGTTTATATCAGCCGCATGTTAAAAACGCTCGGCGCTCCATTCCTCTTTCTATGTATTGACCAGTTTGAAGAGCTGTTTGCCCTTTGCCGATCTGAGGAGGAACGCTCGACGTTCATCGATAATTTGCTTACCAGTGCAGCTCAGCAGGATGGACACGCCATTGTCGTCATTAGCCTGCGCGCCGATTTTTATGCCTCCTGTGCCGGCTATCCTCAACTACGCCAGGAGCTGGCTCGCAGCCAGGAATATATTGGGACCATGGCCGATGAAGAACTACGCCGTGTGATTGAAGAGCCTGCCCGCCGCGGGCGCTGGGAGGTGGAGCCAGGGCTGACCGATCTTATCCTTCACGACGTCGGCCATGAGCCGGGAGCTTTACCGCTGCTTTCTCATGCGTTATACGAAACCTGGCAGCGTAGGCATGGGCGGACGATGACGTTCAGTGGTTATTCCTCAGCCGGTGGTGTGCGCGGCGCGATCGCAGAGACAGCTGAAGCGGTTTTTGTGGATCAATTTACGCATGAGCAGCAGGCAATCGCCCGGCGGATATTTCTGCGCCTGACGGAGTTGGGTAGTGAAACGGCCGCCAGCGACACGCGCCGTGAGGTTAAATTTAGTGAGCTGATCCTGAAGCCTGAGGAAACCTCCGCAATCCAGGCAGTATTGAAAGCCCTGGCAGATGCTCGCCTGATCACTACCAGCCAGGATTCCGCCCAGGTGGCCCACGAAGCCTTGATCCGCGAATGGCCCACCCTGCGTGGTTGGCTGGAGGAGAATCGTGACGGATTGCGCCTTCACCGGCATCTCACCGAGGCGTCGCAAGAATGGGTTGCTTCGAATCGCGAACCGGATCTGCTCTATCGCGGCGTCAGGCTGGCGCAAGTGCAGGAATGGGCAGCTTCCCACAAGGATGACATGAACATCCAGGAAGTTGAGTTCCTGGAGGCTTCTATCGCATTGAGCCAAAAAGAAGCAGCTGAACGTGAAGCTCAAAACCAGCGTGAGATGGAGGCGGCCCGCCAGTTAGCCAACTCCGAGCATCTGCGCGCTGAGTCGGAGAAGCATAGGGCTGAAGATGAAAGTCGTGCTGCTAAACGACTTCGCCAGAGAGCGGTCTATCTAAGCATCGCCTTGATCGCAGCCTTCGCTTTGGTTTTGGTTTCAATCTTCTTTAGTCAACAGGCTTCACGAAACGCCTCTCAGGCCGGTGAGAACCTGAACATTGCCCAAGCAGCTAGCACCCATGCCATCGCCCAACAGGCGATTGCCCAAAGTGCCAGCACACAGGCCATGAACGAGGTAAATGCGCGTGCTACCGCGCAGGCAATTGCTGTGAACGAATCGAATACCCGCGCCACTGCTGAAGTGCAGGCTAAGGCAGAATCAGCTATCAATCACAGCCTGGCGTTGGCTGAAGCTGCGCAACAGGCGAACCAGGATGGCCAGGGGGACCTGGCTATTGCCCTGGCTTTAGAAGCAGTCAAGGGGGAACAACCCCCCTTAGAAGCAGTGCAGGCACTCCGCCAGGTTGCATTAAGCCCGGGGATACGCCTGATGCTCGACGGTCATCCAATGCAGGTAAAAACGGCAGCCATCGGTCCGAATGATCAATTGGCGTTTTCAGGCAGCTGCGCCCAAACTAACGATAAAGGGCTATGCGCGTCAGGTGATTTGATCCTTTGGAACCTGGAAACAGGCCAGGAACTCAAGCATTGGTCAGCGCATTCCGGTTGGGTGAATGCAGTGGCTATCAGCACCGATGGGAAAATGCTTATCTCTGGGGGGGAGGATGGCTCGCTGATCGTTTGGGATACAAGCACTGGCAATGAAATTCGCCAGCTGGTTGGACATTCTGGGGGCATCACCAGCCTAGCAGTGGACTCAAATACTGGCAATCTTATCTCTGGTTCATCGGATGGCAACTTGATCCTTTGGGATTTACCAACGGGCGCTGTCTTGCAGCGTTTTGTCGGAAACAACAGCCCGGTCACTTCTGTCGCAATTTCTACTGACCAGCCGTTGATCGTTTCCGGTTATGCAGATGGGCTGGTAATTTTGTGGGATTTAAATAATGCCGAAATGGTCAGGACTATCGAAAGCAATGGATTTCCAGTTGTGGCAGTAAAGATCAGTAATGATGGTAGCTGGCTCCTCTCCACCGCCGGTTTTGATCTGCGTATGATGGATGCCCAGACTGGGCTGGTGAAACAAACCCAGGCATGGGGCGGTCAGCCAGGGATATTAGCGCTCAGCCCTGACGAAAACATGCTCTACATTGGTAGGACCATGCTTACTCAGTTTGACTTGAAGAGCTGGCGCGAGCATCAGGTGTTTTTTGGCAGCTCCGAATCAGTCACCGCCCTGGTCACCAGCCAAAATAAGCCTCTGGGTCTGGTGGGTTATTCAAACGGAACACTATGCCTGTGGGACCTGGTTGAACAGCTTGACTACCAGTCTTTCGATACCGGGATGCAGCCTGATTCCATTGCAACCAGTCCTGACGGAAAGTATTTACTAATTGGAAATATGTTTCCGGATGATCCCAATCTTGTCCTCTGGGATATAGCCGAGAGTCGGGTTGTCCGGTCTTACCAGGGATTTGATGGTGTTACCTCACCAGGTGCTGTTGCCATCAGCCCGGATGGACAATTCGTGGCTGCGGGTGGTGGTTATCTGAATATGCCGGTTTACAACCTGATGGTGTGGGAGCTTGCCAGTGGGGAGGTTCAGTGCTCCCTGGATAGTAAAAATGCTATCCCGCGCAGTATTGCCATCAGTCCGGATAGCCGCTGGTTGCTTTCCGGTACGCAAGGAAATACCGACATTGGCGAAATCAATAAATTGGTACTGTGGGACATTCAGACCTGCCAGTTCGTTCGCCAATTTAAAATGGACGAGATTGAAGATGTGACCGGAATTGCTTTTAGCAGTGATGGCAGATGGGCCATCACTGGGAGCGCATTCTCCAACCCAAACCGCATTATTCTCTGGGATGTGAGCACAGGTAAAGAAATCCGCCGCTTTGAATTGGCAGGGACTGGTTTCCGCCCCATTTTTGACGTTGCCTTTGGGCCAGGTGACCAGACGGTTTTAGGAGCGGATGTAGACTCCCTGTGCCTGTGGGACGTGGAAACCGGGGAAATCATCCGTCGCTATACCGGCCTTTCCTCGGTGACCTGGAGTTATAAAATCAGCTCTGATTGGAAATATATCCTCGCTGGATCCGACAACAATGAGGTGATTCTGTGGGACTTTAACACTGGCCAGGAGTTATACAGCCTTACCGCCCATAAACAGACGGTCTATAGCGTGGCCTTTAGCCCGGATAGCAAGACCGCCTTTTCTGTATCTAACGACGGGATGCTGGTCCAATGGAACATTTCCGAGAAATCGCTTCAAGAGTGGGTCGATTGGATCTATGCCAATCGCTACGTCCGTCCCCTGACCTGTGCTGAAAACATCCAGTACCGTATCGACAGCACCTGCCAACCCTAGCTACTGCTTGCTTACTGACCGCTGACATCTGATCGCTGATAGCTGATAGCTGTTTATTGTGTATCCGCTTTGAGTCTTTTAACATACCCGGCGATCATGCGCCGGATTTCCCCAGGCTCATTACCGAGCTCATCATAAATTCTGTCATCAATATAGTGAAGGTCATGCGCCAGCAAGATCTGATATTCTAGCTCACTCGCAGACCCTGATGCAATGATGAAGAATTGGATCGTCTCAGCTTTACTGTCTCTGCCGCAACCTTCAGCAATATTCGTCGGGATCGATGCTGCTGCTCTTCGCATCTGGCTGGTCAGGCTATAGATCTCTTCCTTCGGAAAGCTATTGGTGATCTCATATACCCATAGCGTCAGTTTATGAGCTCTTTCCCAGACTTTCAGCTTATGAAAATCTCTCATGTATATATTCTACTTTCTATGCTTTTCATTGCCATTAAGATATACTAATCGTCTCACCCTCAAATTGTGCGTATTCAAACTATTAAAACTTTGCTTTGTCCGACGGCTGACTGCTGCTCGCCGATTGCTGACTGCTGATTGCTCACCGCTCATGGCTGTATTTATGGTGGGGAAGAGCCTGTACTCCAGCGTAACGAGGGTACGGGATTCGAACCCGCCATTGGGTAAACTTAACTAGCCATCTCCACAGGGGCGAGGCGCGTACGTCGGATGTGACTGTCAAGGTCCTGTTAACGGTTCAGTATCCAATGCAATCGGTTCGAAAAGATTAATCGCCTTTTCTCTATTGATTTTTTCTAAAAGTAATTAAGAATACCAACCTTCGTAAGTAGTTGTGAGGGTCCAGTTTGCTCTCCGTCTCTCGTGAAGAAATTCGGTGATTTTTTCTCGATACCCGATGTAAATTACAATTATGACGAATAGGTATTGGTGCAGAAAAACCGGCTCGGGATCAATCATTCATTCGTTGATCCTGCCAGGCTCTCCCCAAAGATAGCCTTCACTTGTGGAGCGAACAGGCTCATCCAGATACAGACCACTAACACGGTTAACCAGGCATCCTCGCGTGTGTAAGTTGCCATCCATAGCCTGGGGAGAGCCACGGCTAATATCAGCAGGGCAGATAATGACAGGAGCACAACTTTCCATACCGGATGCCTTGTAAAGAGCAAGACGCCCAGTCCTATCACGCTCCCCAAGAACGACCAAGCAATCCAGGATGTGATGAGCGGGTTATCAGTTTTTGTGATGGAATTAATCGCGAATCCTGTAAGTAAAAAGAGCAGAGGCGCGGCGGCGGCCAGGTGGATCCCGCCAAGCCAGCGAGAGAGAAAATACATGAGCACGATCATCAGAAGTGCCGCTATACTCATTAATACCGCTTGCCATGTAGCGCTGCCCTCGAACCCGCTCTCCACTGACAGTTGAATGGCCTGGTTCCCTTCGATAAATCCCCATGCGAGCTGTGCGCACAGAACGATGATTATTATCCCAAGTAGTAAACCGGCAAGGCTCAACAGGAAACGCTTGAGTGAGAAAAGGTCACGTCGCCAGGCAATGACCACAAACACCAGCCATGCGAGGATTCCCAGGCTGCTCAGGGCCAGCATCAACCAGTAGGGATAAGCCACCAACCCGATCAAGGACAGTGTAAAGAAGACCAGATCCGGGCCCGTAGTGCGTGTGCGCATGTCAATGGTACCGAAGCGATTGGTGAGGGCAAGCATGGTCTGTCCATAAGCTTGCACCAGGTTCGGGGAAATTGCGTCAACAGTATCCCTGGTGGTATGATAGCGAGTCCCGCTGGCTTCATTCTGCATGAAGATACCGGTGTACCCGGCTGGCTGAAATACATCGAAATCGGTATTATATTCATTACGTTCTTGAAGGTTTTGCCAGGAGGCAGCCCACATGGCTAATGGCAATCCTGTCATCTGCCTGACCAGCCAGGCATCCCCTGGGGATGTCTCGGCTAGGATCAGGGGGGCATTCCCGGGACGGGCATCAAAGACCAGCAGCATTCCCGTCTCATCCTTTGCTAGGGGGTGCGCCTCAATGAAGGCTCGCGCTCCTGTCCAACCCGATTCCTCACCATCGGTAAAAAGGAACAGGACATCATTGCGCAAGGGTTCGCTGGCTCGTAAAACCCGTATGCTCTCTAACATCGCGACCACGGAAATACCGTCATCTCCAGCACCGGGTGCGGATGAATTTGAGTCATAATGCCCAGAAATCAGCACAGATTTCGAGTTGTTTGTCCCCGTCAGGCGCACAAGAATGTTCGAGATCGAGTCGCTGGTTTCAATCTCGGCATGCAGGCCAAGCGCTTCGACCTGCTCAACAATATATTCACGCACGCGTGCCTGGGCATCAGATCCAGCCACATGCGGCTCACGCGCCACCACTTGCAAATCTGCCATGGCACGTTCAGCTGAGAAGCGTGTAGCTGGGGCAACGGCTGAGACAGCCCTGGGCGGGAGCATTTGAACTATGGATAATCCGGCCAGTAATAGTATCGCGATACCAAGGGAGATCCGAAGGATCAGGGAACGTTTTATTTTCATTGGAGGTTTCCTTTAATGATAATCTGCACGCTGATCATGGAAGTGCTTTAGCAAACTGGCAGAATGCATTCGCCCAAACTACCCAGGCTTCATCATCCGATTCAACGCCATAGCTTTCGGCATTCCTGACGATGATTAGCCCTTTATCAGGAGATACATAGATATATTGACCAAAGTTCCCCATTGCAAGGAAATCCTGGCTGTCGGGATTACAGTTCTCTCCCCACCACATATACCCATAATAGATCGGGGCATCCTTGATCAGGCCATTGTCAGCCGTGGAAACTGCTACCCAGTCAGCAGGTACCACTTGTGTTCCATCCCAATTGCCTTTATTCAGATACAAACGCCCGAATTTGGCAAAATCGATGGCGCGGGCGTTGATCCCGCTCTCCATTTTCTCAAAGCCACTTTTTTCTGAGTCGAGGCTCCACGATCCACCGAACTCCATCCCAAGTGGAGTCCAGATTTTTTCCTGTAAATACGCCGTCACCGGCATACCGGTGGCGCGCTCCAGGATCAAGCCCAGCAGGATGGGATGGTAATTGTTGTATAAGAACGTTCCCCCGGGTTGCTCCTGCACTTTTATTTCTGTCAGAGCCAGGTGGCGTAGATCATCAAAGCCATAGGTGAGATTGTCGTCTTCGGGTAGCAGGAAGCGATTATCTACATATTGCAAACCTGAACCCATCATCAACAGATGGCGGATTTGGATATCCGAGAAGCGCGGGTCTCGTTTCGCCAGTTCCGGGATGTAATCGGTAATGGAATCCTCTGCGCTCTTGATAAACCCGTCCTGGATGGCAGCACCGATCAGGGCCGAGTCGAACGACTTGGCTACCGAGAAGGAGGTAACCACCGAGTCTCGCTGGAGGTCCATAAAATAACGCTCGTAAATTACTGTGTCATCCTGAATGACCAGGAAAGCCTGCGTGCCGGTATCTGCCAGAAAAGCATCCAGGTCGGCGATCGCGGGATTAGCTTGAAAAGTTTGCTGTACCAGAGATTCTTTGGATGTGTCCACTGCAAACTGGAATGGATCTGAGCTGGCGATTAATTTCCGTTCCGGTAGCACCCGGTAATCATAGACAGTTCCCAGGTCCATAAATAATTCACGGTAGGCATATCCGGGCGAATAGCGTATGGCTATGAAGCCATTAATGATCACAAACAATCCAACCAGAGCCACAGCGCACCCCAGCGCGATTCGAATGGCAAGCTTGAGATTTTTGTTCATTTCTGGTTTCCTTTCTTGTCAGAAGTATTTATTATGTAGTTAATGCAGGAGGTGGCTATGGTTGTTGATCCTGGCACGCTATGGTCAATCCTATCTCGGGAATGCCGACCTCCAGGTTGTCCCCATCAAAGTGCAGCGATCGGGTGAGCTGTCCGACATCGAAGACATTCAGGACAAAGGTTTGTTCATCCATCCAGAACCCTGACTGTGCCTGTCCATCGGCAGCCAATCTGTATTTTCCGTCCAGCCCGACTGGCCAGAACACATCCTGGTTATTCATTCGGAAGGAGAACCCGGCTACACCAGGATCATTGAATTCAAGGCGTGCGCTGGTCAGACCAACCGGGTTAGTATCGCATGTATAGGTCTGGCCTGAAATTACCTTGGTAATATCAGGCAAAGGCGCAGAAAGTTGAATATCTGAACCTTGCAAGACAGCGGACAGGGCAGCTGCCAGGTCGGCCTGGCCAGACGGATTGGCGGGTAATTCCGCCCGTGAGCCAAGGAGTACTCTCATCAAGAAAGGCAACACCTGGTTGAAATCAGAACCACCTGCCGTAATGACCACGATCATGTTTTGGGAGGGGATTACGTGGATGTACTGGCCTCCCCGGCCCAAGGCGTAGAAATCGAACGCGGTGACCCACCATCCATAGCCATATCCGTATTCATTCCCCACCGAGCGGCTGTGTGCCTTGACTGAGTTGGAAACCCAGGAGGCGGAAATGATTTGCTGCCCATCCCAGGTGCCGCTGTGGAGCCACAGGTAGCCCAGTTTGGTGGCATCCTCCGGTTTCAGATGCAGGTCGCCCCATCCGTGGGTATACCCTTGCGGGTCTGCCAACCAGACCACATCACTGATGCCGAGCGGTCCGAAGAGGTTTTGTTGCGCAAATTCGAGGGCAGTCATGCCTGTCGTTTCCTGCAGTATGGCGGAGAGCAGGTGCATGCCCGGGCTATCGTAGCAAAAATAGGTGCCAGGTTCATGGACCATCTTGCGATCCAGCGCGGCTTGCACCCAGTCTGGAGTGGCACGCATTGTATCCAGTGTCGCCTCGTCCCCTGAAAAGCAATCAGATTCCATACCATTCCGCATACTTACCAAATCAAGAACGGTCAAGTTCTTTTTCCTCTCATCGAGGTTGGCTATCGACCGGTGAGGGAAGAACGAGATCACTTTCTGGTCAAGCTGTAGCTTACCCTGGTCAACCGCGATACCAATCAGGGTGGTCATCACACTCTTCGTGACAGACGCCAGATCGTGTGGAAATGAGCCGTCATAGGGTGAAAAATATGCTTCCAGCACCACGTAGCCATTCCGGACGATCATCAGGCTGTCGATCGGGATGCCCTTTTCCCGAATCGAGCGAACACCTCCTGCTAGTAAGGTAGAGTCGATGCCCTGCTGCTCTGCAGGGGTCATTATCCAACCATCGGTTGGCCAGTAATCCGGTGCAGCCAGGTCAGGTAAGTTACCACGGGCGGGGAGATAGATATAAGCCAGGGCGGCGAGCAAAACCAGTAGAAAAACCGCACCTACCCAAACCAAGGCTTTCGATTTCAAGATGTTCTTCATGTTACCCCTGTAATTTCTTGCTCTTGCGATTGGGATCGAAAATAAGCGCTCCGAGCCAGCCGCCCAAGGCGCCAAAACCCACTTCGAACAACACACCCAAAAAGTTGAAAATATATGCGCCCCAGGCTGGGATATCTTCCATACCTTGGGTGGCATCCGCGGGTAGAAGAGCCTGTAAGTTATTCAAGAAGCCCTGCGCTCCAGCAAGTCCGGCAAAGCTCAGGGCAAAGCCGAGCACACCGGCGATCAGCCCGGCTATGGTACCGATTTTCACACCCTGGCGGATAGACACCTCGCCTCCCAGGCGCCGGTAGAGCCAAACTGAGAAAATGGCGCTGCCCCAGAAACCGCCGCACAACATACAGTTAATAAAACTAATAATGGGCAGGTTAGACACCAAAAGGCTTAATGCAGCACCGCTTAAGCACGCCATCCAAAAACTTTTAGTATTCATCGTCATTCTCCTATTTTGAAATAATTTGGACCGGGTGAGTTTATCTCTCCCAGCAGGGCATCCACCAGCACCTCGTAATGGGCACCTTTAATCACAAAGCCATCAGCACCGGCAGCCATGGCCTGCTCGATTTCCTGCTTGCCACCATAAGCACTCAAGATGATCACGCGGGTGGATGGGTGGCGAGCCTTGATCTGGCGGGTGGCATCAAATCCGTCCAGCTTGGGCATCTCCAGATCCAGGACCACCGCATCTGGCAATAAGTAGCCGACTTGGCGAATCGCTTCAAATCCATTCGCCGCTTCCCCAACGATCTCAAATAATCCGGTCAACTCCAGCAGCTGACGTAGGTCGTGAAGTACCTGCGGCATATCATCCACAATCAATACCTTCTTTTTGGGATGATTTTGCCTTGGAGGAGGATTAGTAGATAACATGTAGGGCTCCTGGATTACTGTCCCTCTCATCATACAGGAGTGGCTATCTTAAAACATCCAGCCAGGGACGGATTTATGAGGACGCCCTGGCTGGTTTATTAGTCAACACAAAGGTTGAGATACCTGAGACTTAAGTCTTAGGATTGAACTCGCAAGCGCTCAATAGAGTTTCGGTTACTCGTGCTGAGGACGTAATTGGACGATTAGGCTGCGCATCTCTAATAGTGCATCCTGTGTCAGCGTTTGAAGATGTTTGAGCTGCGGCCCTACCCGGGTGGGATCCCGTTCCTGAAGGATTTGGATTGCGCGGGTATTAAGGATTATGCTGAACATGGTTTGTGAAACCGAATCGTGTAACTCGCGTGCCAGCCGGTTGCGTTCCTCAATGGTGGCAATCTGCTCCACCCGACTGGCTTGCAATTCCAATTGTTTGTGTTTCACTTGCAGTTCTTCCAGGAGTTTTTGGCTCTCAATCCTTGCCAGCTCCTGTTCCCTGATTGCGATGACATATACAGGAAAGATGATACAACCAGCGATGGGAGTCATTGAATAAGCGAGGCCGAACAATACTCCCATCCAATATATTAAGATGACTAAGATGAGTGATATGAATATTCCGCACCATACCCATCGGCTTTGACCGATGAATACCAGACCAACCTGATAACTGAGCAGAACAAATAGGATATCAATAAAATCCAGGTGAGGGGGCAGGTACAATAAATATACGATGATAATAGATTGAAATACAAAGTAGGTGTGCAGTACTCCAACAGGAAGATCATGCCGCCACATCACCAGGGCGAACAGGATGAGGAAGACCAGCATCGAGCCCAGGTATTGGGGAAACAGAGCTGGCAGGTCTGTAAAGATAAGAAGCAGCGTACGCCCGATGACGGCTGCGCATAACACGAATAATGCAATTACACCAGCCTGGATAGATCGATCCGAGGAGTGTGATATCCTCACGGGGTTGATGGTCATTTTCAATCCACCTTATGATGCATCCACCAGCTTGTTCTTGATGGCATAGATAACTAGTTGTGTGCGTTGCTCCAGATTAAGCTTTCCCAAGATATTGCTGACATGCGTTTTGACTGTTTTTTCGCTAATAAACAGTTTTTGTGCAATTTCTCGGTTGTTACTACCCGTGGCTACCAGGCGTAACACTTCAATTTCTCGCTCAGTCAATTCATTTGAGATATTTTCTTGAGGGGCACTCCGCATTTGAGATACCTGCTGCATGAGCTTACGCGTGATATCCGGGTGCAGGCGCGCCTCTCCATGATATACAGCCCGGATCGCCTCTGCCAGTTCGTCTGGAGAGACATTTTTCAACAGGTAGCTCGCAGCTCCTGCCTGGATGGCCGGGAAGACCTTATCATCTTCAGTGAAGCTGGTCAGGGCGATCACTTTGGTGGGCAATCCCAATCCAAGCACTTGCTGCGTTGCGGTAATACCATCCATGTGTGGCATCACGAGATCCATCAGCACCACATCAGGCTTGAGTGCACGGACCTGCTCCACCGCTTCCTCGCCATCCTCCGCTTCACCTACAACGGAGATATCATCGAGCAACTCAAGGAATGTGCGCAGTCCCTGGCGCACCACCTGGTGATCATCGACAATCAGTACTTTAATCTTTTCAGTAGCTTCCATCAAACCCTCTCTTCTATGGGAGACTTTTTCTCAACCCTGACGCGCGTTCCCTCACCAGGAGCAGAATGAATGATTATGTCCCAGCCGATTTCTTCGGCTCGCTCATGCATGCCAGCCAATCCAATGTGCCCACCTTCGAGTGCTTGTTGTGGATCAAAGCCGCTTCCATCATCTATGATTTCGATCCAAAAAGGTGTATCTAAATGTAAATGCATGCTGGCATTACTTGCATTGGCGTGTTTGACAATATTGTTCAAAGCCTCTTGAGCGATGCGAAATAAACCTTGGGCCTCAAGATGAGGTAACTCTCGCTCCCCATCCACATTCAGCTTCACGGACAAGCCTTCTGGAAGATGCTGGTCTGCAATATGTTGTCGTAATGCACTAACTAATCCACCGCTGGTCATTGGCTCGGGGCGCAGTTCTGAGATAAGAGTATGCATTTCGGCCATGGCATTCTGTGCCAGCTCATTCAACCGCTCAAGTTGGGCCCCAACCCGTTTGGGATCCTTATCCAAAAGGAGTAACGCAGATTGGGTTGTGAGTGTCATTGAGAAAATGTTCTGCGTAACCGAGTCATGCAGCTCACGGGCAAGCCTCTGGCGTTCACGAACGACGCCTAATTTCCTCTTTGTATCGGCATATTGCTCGAGCTTCTGATTTGCAGCCTGCAGTTGTTGCATCAGAGATTGACTGTTATCGGTTGCCTCCTGGGCGCGGCGACTGGCAAATGAATACGATGCCAGGAAAACGATGATTGAGCCGAACAGCAATAACCGGGTTAATCCCTCTAAAGCTCCCTCGAACCGGAGAAATTTATACCCGATCAGGGCTAGAAAAATCAAGAGCCATATAACACCGGATTTACGGGTGACCCGGCTCATGATCTGCATGCCTAAAACAGCGAACAATAAGGAAAAATAATCATAATCCTCAAATTGCGGTAAGTAAATCAATAGTGAAACCAGGATGGTCTGTAGAATCAGGTAAACATGAAACCAGAGATTCCCACGTCTCACAAACATCATTTCTGTCAGGAAAAGGATCAAAAAGAGTAATAGCAGCCCCAGTACTTGTCCAAGGACCGGGTTATCGCGGTATAACAGGAATGTGCGCATTAGAACAGCTGCATAGATCAACCCGGCAGCCAGGAAAAACACCCTCTGGTAAATCCGATCGGCAAAACGCTTAGCAGTCATTCAGTGGTTTTTATAATGTGGGATAGGTAAAGGCATATAGAATCTTAGCATGGAATGAGTATATAAAGTAATAAAACCAATTGTGATTTTACAAAACATGTTTGATGCTCCTGCCGATGGGTGGTGATTGGCAGGTTGGTTATATCCTACAGTTGGAGGAAATCAGCTTGAAGGAGGTTGTATTAAGGCTGTTGAAAGAACGGACGATTTCACTCTCAAGCGGTGTGTGACAGGAATAATCACAGGACGGGAATGCCACACACCCCGTCCTGTGAGCGACCGCACTTTTGCATCATAAAATCCTGGTATCCTAGGGATAAATCGTATAAGTTACTATATTGTTAATCGCAGAACTCTCCACATTAGGTATAACAGTCAGATCATTCCAGATGCCAGCCACATTATTGTGAAAAAGGCTTATATTCTCCACTCGGTTGAGCGAACTGTTTCGGATTGCTCCGGTCAGAACAATGCCTTTCAACGGAGGTTCAAAGACAGGATAGATTGGGGCACTGGCGATCGTGTTGCAGTAGATATTCATTGTGCTGACGACATTCTGAGTGGAGTTTTCCCAAGCTCCAATCAGATGGACACCAGGTACGATGCTATCTATTCGATTGAGGGAAATCCAGATATCCCGAATCTGGTTCCGATCGGCTCCAGGACCACCACCAGCTCCACTTACAGAAATAGCTGCTGCCGTAAAATGGGTATCCGGGAGGATATACCTTTTGCCTAAGGAAAAAGTATTATCCTGAATAATTACGTTCGATACCAGATTCTCGCTGGTCGGATGATCAGCCCGCGCATCACCCGATCTGACTAGAATTCCTGTAACATCATAGGATACATCAGGTATCAGTGTAGCAAATCGATTATTCAGAATGTTCACATTCTCGATTGTGTTATACCTGGCGCCACAACAGCCTCCCATCATTTGTATGCCACGTCCATCAAAACCCTCAATCCTATTGCCGATAATGTCAACATTTCTGATGACATTATATTCCGGATAGATGATTGGCTCATAGCCAGGGTCAATGTAATCTGTTGCTGCGTCTCCTGTAATCAAGTCTATACCAAGCTTACCTGCTTCGTAGGCCCAATTCGTTTCAGAAATGAGAATTTCATTGTCCCTTATCACCGCTCCGTCAATCACATTTCCACTAGCCCCAACTGCTCCTGCCATTAATACAATCCCTTGATCGGGGTTGCCTAGAATTATATTGTGGGTTAGGGTGATATTCGTCACCAGATTATTGTTTGAACCTACCCAAAACCCCGCCATGAGTTGAATACCAAAGCTGGCGCTGTTAATATTCTGCGAAACATGAATACTGTTATCGGCAATTGTCACGTTGTCAACATGATCTCCGATCGTATGGTTCAAATGAAATGTGATCCCATCTTGTTCAACATCCAAGTCATTGTTAATCAATAGAATGTCTTTCCAATGATTACCCGATGCCCTGGCCCCCTCATCCGGTCCGGCGTGCAGGTTAATGCCTACCAAAACATCGCTAATCAACAAATTGCTGACTGTGATACCCCGAAAGGTTGTATCTGTCGTTGTTGTATTTGTAGGCTTAATCATGACGCCAGTGAAGTAGCCTTCTATCTTCAGCGCATGTAGCGTGTTATAGCTGCTCTGGACCTTAAAACCAAAGGGATAGGAGAAGGTGCTGGCATTGGCAATAGTGATATCTGGTACGAGATCGCCATCGATATCACCATTGATGATTAGCGAGCCACCTAACAAGGGTGGTAAATCCTGATTATTTGTTCCTCCTGTATAAATTGTGGTACCGTCCAAATGAGCAGCGAAGAGGATGGTATATTCACCCGGATCATTGTTGGTTGCTTCGATTGCTTCACGCAGCGCGATCCCATCTGGACCCGGATTAACCAAGAGGTCATCAACACTGGACACATTCCCATTGATGATATCTGCATTATTGGTCACAGTAATGGTTGTTCCTTGCTGCAAGCTGATATTAGGGATTTCCATGGAAGGCGGTTGGTAATATTCTGTGCCGGGCGCGTAGCACTCAGACGGCCAGGGTTTATTTAAAACCAAGGGCAGAAACAATTCTTGATCATCTTGATTTTGTTGTGATTCGGCGCTGGCATTCATGGACGATGGGAACATGTACACAACCAGAGCCAATGTAACAAGCACAAGCATTGGAACGAAGAAGGATAGGAATTGCCCCAGCCTTTGCATGCTTTTCCTCCCTACTACTCTTCGATGAAAATACTCCCTTTAGGATTCAAATACTGAATACCAAGTTGGCAAATCATGAGTAATCATTCACCGGTTTGCTAAAATTGACTAGCACGTAAGAAATCACACATCTCGGAGGTGAACGCCTAAAAATATTATAGCAAGAAATTGAGTGAATTGTCACAATAAACAAAGCGGGGATATCGCTCGCGGCAGGCACACATGGTCAATTGCTCGAGACTTGCACGTGTGAAGGTAAAATTGCCAACCGGTTGAGTAAGCTGTTATACTGCGAGACCTGGGGCTGAGAGAAGTTCCCCTACCGAGGAAAAACAGCCCTGCTTGTATGGACAAGTGACATTACGCGGCTTGGGAGAACTTCTCGCTCACTGATGAGTCGGTAACAATATTGTAGCTCAATTCCCCTTATCACGACGATCGACAAGGCAACAAAAAGCAGCTCGAGCTGGCCTTTCCGAAATAGCCCAGTGGAACCTGAGCGACTTATAAGCAAAAACTCTGAACCTTTGCAACCGTTTTTCGATACTGATTGATAGCCCTTAGTAACGCTACAATTTTACACAAGACGGGGAGGAGCCTGTACCCCAGCGTAGCGAGGGTACGGGGTTCGAACCTGTCCCCTTGCGGGATACACACCCTCCACGGCTGACAAGCGGCGGAAAATGAATTTAAAAGCTGAAAGCTGACTGCTCAAAGCTGTTAGCTGTTTCATGGCGGGGAGGGCAGATTCGAAGTTCCACCCTCAATGGGTGCCAGGCAGCGGTCCTTATTAAAGCTGAAAGCTGACTGCTCAAAGCTGTCAGCTGTTTCATGGCGGGGAGGGCGGGATTCGAACCCGCGGCGGAGGTTTTAGCCCCCGCACTCACTTAGCAGGCGAGCCCAATCGGCCTCTCTGGCACCTCCCCGTAGGCGGAGGGAGAGGGATTCGAACCCACGATGGATTTCTCCATACCTGTTTTCAAGACAGGCGCCTTAAGCCACTCGGCCATCCCTCCAGAGCGAGGGAACCCGTAAAACGTTCGGGTCATGAAATCCCTCTCAAGCGCTCGGAATTCTACCATATCAGGGGGCGAGATGCAACGATTTAGCCCCTTTGCCAATGTGTAGCCCTTTCCCATCTCCAGCGAGCCCACCTCTTTCTCGTCTTACCCCATGCATGACCATAAATATTCCCTGATACTCATGCTATACTTGCCAAATGTCGCGTTTCGCCAAATCGACCCTGATCGTGGCGGTTTTCTTTGGCCTTGAAAAGTTGTTGGGGTTGTTGCATCACGTCCTGGTCGCCCGCCAGTTTGGGCTTTCACCTGCGTTAGACGCCTTCAACGCTGCCAACAATCTGCCCGATTTACTGTTCGCGCTCATCTCAGGTGGAGCGCTTGGCATCGCCCTCATCCCCGTGATGACAGAAACCCTTCACAAAGAGGACCGCCAGGCCGCCTGGGACCTGTTCTCCCGCATCGCCAATCTCGTTTTTCTCGTCACCGCTGCCATCGCATTTGTGCTCGCCATCTTTGCCGTACCTCTGGTTCAGCATGTGGTCACGCCCGGTTTCACCATCGAGCAGCAGCGCCTTGTGGTCAGCATTATGCGCCTCGACCTGCTCGCCACCATCCTGTTCTCATTGGCAGGTCTGGTCATCGCCGGTCTGCAGTCCAACCAGCACTTCGTGCTTCCCGCAATAGCCCCCAGCATGTATGACCTGGGGATGTTGTTCGGGGTGATTATCCTGGCCCCTGAGGCAGGTTACCACCTTGGTCCAATCACCTTGCCCGCCTTCGGAATGGGGATTTATGGTGTTGTTTATGGCACCATCGTTGGGGCAGTCCTCTTCCTGGTTATCCAGCTGCCTGGACTTCTGATGTACAAATTCCACTGGATCCCTTCAATTAATTTGCATCATCCCGCCGTGCGCAAGGTTCTCAACCTGATGGGACCCCGCGTCCTCACCGTATTTTTCATTCAAATGTTGTTCGTCGCCCGGGACAGAATTGCTTCTGGTCTGAGTATTGGGTCGGTCACTGCACTTTCATACGGATGGTTGTTCATGCAGGTTCCAGAGACACTCGTCGGCACCGCCATTGGAACGGTGCTCCTGCCTACCATCTCAGAGCAGGTGGCGCACGAGAATATGGATTCCTTCCGCCAGTCCTTGAATCGCGCCATGCGCATCATCCTGGCCCTCACCATCCCAGGGACTGCCCTGGTAGCTGTGGGAATCCGCCCCATTGTAAGCATCCTGGGGTTCGATGCCGCAGGAACTGACCTGGTCGTCTGGGTGACGCGCGCTTTTCTGGTTGGCCTCATGGGTCAATCCCTGGTCGAAGTGGCTGCTCGGGCTTTTTATGCTCAGCAAAATGCCCTGGTGCCATTGGGCGCTTCCTTCCTCACCACGCTGATCTTCGTGAGCTTCGGGGTAGTCTTTAGCTCCATGTTGGGTGCTGCCGGCATTGCCCTCGCTACCGGATTGGCCTTCACCGCTGAAGCCATTTTCTTATGGTGGCTGCTCAGCCGACGTTTTCCTGGTGTTGTAGACGTACGCAGTACCCTGGTCAGGGTTATACCGGTGTCCATCGTCACTGGTCTGCTGGTATATGGCCTGCTGCAGTTATCCCTACCGATATCCGGGATAATCTTCGCGGTGTTGGCCATGGGTCTGGGTGGTCTGCTGGTTTTGCCATTTGTCCTGCCCGAGCTCAGGTCTTTGGTTAATATGTAGAGGCGCATGATTCGTAACTACCTTTATAGTTTCCTGGCGCTTCTAACCATCTTTTCAGTCTCATTTGCCGGTGCAGCCGTTCCTGCCAGTGCAGCCGCCTGGCGCACTAAAGTTGATCCATGGGTTCTGCAGACTGCTGCAAGCGCTGATACTGAATTCCTGGTCTATCTGACCATCCAGGCTGATCTCAGCACTGCCCATGATTTGCCCACCAGGCTGGAGAAGGGCAGGTACGTCTTCCAGGCCCTTACCGCTACCGCGAACCGAACCCAGGCACCCCTGATTACCTACCTCGAAAATCTGGGTCTGGAATACAAGCCATTCTGGATTGCCAATATGATCTGGGTGCGCGGCAATTTGTCTGCGATTCAGCTGCTGGCCTCTCGCCTCGATGTAGCCCACCTGTTTGCTAACCCCTCCGTCACCCTGGATGCACCAGTCGAGTCTGCTTCCTCTAGTTTTGAGCCACAATCCGTCGAGTGGAACATCAGCAAGGTGAACGTCCCAGCAGTCTGGGCACTGGGCTATAACGGCCAGGGGGTCGTCATCGGCGGGCAGGATACCGGCTATGCCTGGAGCCATTCTGCAATAGAAAACCAGTATCGCGGCTGGGATGGTGCACAGGCTGACCATAACTACAACTGGTATGACGCCACTGCTGACCATTCTCCCACCCCTATCGACCCTTACGGTCATGGTACCCATACCATGGGAATCATGCTCGGTGATGATGGTGCTGGCAACCAGATCGGCATGGCCCCAGGTGCCCGCTGGATCGGTTGCCGCAACATGGATGCGAGCGGCACTGGCTCGCCGGCTACCTATTCAACTTGCTACCAGTGGTTTGTCGCCCCCACCGACCTGAACGGCGAGAATCCCCGCCCCGACCTGGCTCCTGATGTGATTAATAATTCTTGGGGATGTCCACCCAGCGAGGGCTGCACCGATCCCGCTGTGATATTAACTGTGGTCCGAAACCTGGTGGCAGCTGGCATCGTTACTACCCATTCCGCTGGAAATTCGGGTTCATCCCCTCCGTCTGGTTGTGGAACGGTGAATACCCCCGCTGCGATTTACGACGAATCCTTCACCGTCGGGGCGACCAACAGCTCCGATACCATCGCCAGTTTCAGCAGCATAGGCCCAGTTACTGTGGATGGCAGCCACCGCCCCAAGCCTGATATTTCTGCTCCAGGAGTGAATGTTCGCTCGTGCATTCCCGGTGGAGGTTATGGGTGGAAGAGCGGCACCAGTATGGCTGCGCCGCATGTGGCTGGCCTGGTTGCCTTGCTCATCTCCGCCAGCCCCAACCTGCGTGGTCAGGTGGATGAAATTGAATCGATTATTGACCAGTCTGCCTATCATATCTCCTGGGCTGGTTGTGATAGCAGTGGCGTGCCGAACAATGCCTATGGTTGGGGGCGCATCGACGCCCTGGCTGCGCTACAATTTCTCCACACGCTGGTATTGGGGAAAGTCGCTTCTGAATCTTCTGTGATGCCCGGTGATCTGATACCTACACTCTGACCATCACCCACGCTACAGGCGTTGGCCCGACCACTGGGATTATCCTGACCGATACACTTCCGGCTGGAACAACTTTTGTTAATGCCACTCCTCCATTTACGCTCTTAGGCGATACGGTTCGCTGGGACTTTTCTAACCTTGATGAGCAGGAAGCTCGCAGTGTGCACATGGCCCTTAGCGTGGATAGCGCCACCACTGACCCGATTATCAACGCTGATTACGGGGTACACAGCGATCAGGCAGCCTTCGTCAGGGGGATGCCTGTGATGACGCTGCTTGGCAAGCTGGTTTTCATGCCCCTGGCAGTAAAATCACCTTGAGCAAGGCCTCGAGCTCGATCGGCACCTAGCGGTAGTTTTCGTAGATTGCCAGCACTTTATCGGCATAATAGTAATCCACATCCATGGGCCCGTAGGATTTCAGGGCGTCACGCGGGCTACCCAGCCTGTCGATTAGGCCTTTCAGCATTTGCGTCCCAAATTCCACGTTATATTGGGGGTCTTGCAGCTCCTCGATGGTTGGCCGGCTGGCGAAGCACGGCCCGTTGATGCATTCGAAGCTGGCTGCAATCCCATCGCGTGGCATGATCTGCATTAAACCCACGGCCCCGCTGGCTGAATAGGCGCTGGCATCCCCTCCGCTCTCCTGCAACATGACTGCCGCCACCAGGTTCGGGGGTAGCTCAGCCTGCTTGGCCAGCCTGGTGATCATCTCGCACCACTGCAGGATCCCCTCCGGGTAGTTTGAGCTCACCTCGCACTCGCTCTGTTCTGCGATCTGCTCCACTGCCTCCGTGGGTGAAGCCGCGAAGGCCACCTCAGTGGTTGGCAGGAGCTTTACCTGTCGTGCCAGGATCCATCCCAACAATCCCACGATCAAGCATCCTACAATTGTGCCACGAATGACTAACGCCGGTCCGTTTTTCATACGCCCTCCCATCGCTGCCAGGATGCATGCAATATAGCACAATTGTTCTAATTAATCAAGGTTATTAGAACATCAATTCTAATTACTGTGGGTTAGATTTACGGCCATCTTTCCCAGTCTTTGCCGTGTGTTCAGACTTGGTACATGGGTAACACATGTTCGGGGACATAGGTTACACATGAATTCTTTAACAATTATCATGGTGAAGATCGATTTGAGCAACTTTTTGTTTGCAAAAAAAGACACTGAATTGTCCATCAATATTGGTAGGTCTTAAAGCAACCGGTTGATGACGGAAAGCAGCACTGATGCGATACGTGCTGCCATGGAAATAAATCTTTCCGACCAAGTCGACCTTACGGATAATGTCATCTTCCTGGTAAGTAATGGGAGGCAATATGGTCGGAAAAGGACGCGATGAAGGGATATACCGGGAAGCAGGTGGAAGTAACTCAAGGGCTTCATGAGGTCGAATATAGTTGTAAATTTGCCACCATTCATCAAAAGCTTCCTGGCTATCCTGTAAAGTATTGAACTGGTTTTGCTGTAGCACTTCTACTGTGAGAGTACGGTTCAATCGTTCCTCTTTACCTTGGGTTTGCGGGTGATATGGACGTCCATGCGAGATCGCGATACCCAGCCGGATGAGCCATGCCGTTAGGAGAGTATGGCGGGCTTCACGATCAAAACCCCAGGCCGATCCATTATCCATTAGCATTCGTTCGGGCAGGCCGAAACGTTGAAAAATGGAAGTCAACTGGGCTTGAACCGTCTCAATCGTCTTGTTTGGGCAGGCTTTCAAACCCACCAGAAAACGAGAATGATCGTCCAGCACAGTCAGAGGATGACAGTACCCACCTTCTTCTAAGGCAAAATAACCTTTGAAATCCATCTGCCATAATTCATTCGGAAGCTCCTTCTCAAAGCGCTGTATGGGTTGATGCTTCTGTGACTCTTCTGGATCGATTTGTTGATGGCGGTGCAGGATGGCAGTGATCGTGCTTGCAGTGGGAACATGGTTGTAACCCTTGTTTTGTAAGATCTTCCGAATCTTACGGCCTCCCCACGCTCGGTGCTTTTTTCTTACCTCCAGAACCTGGCTTTCGATCATTGCCGCTGTTCGATTTGGACTATGATGTGGTCGACGCGACTTGTCAACCAACCCTGCTAGACCGAATTTTTGCTCTCGTTTTAGCCACTTGTAGCCAGTCTTGCGACTGATCCCATACTGTCTACAGAGCTGAGATATATTGGCATCATCACTTTTTGCATCCTCAATGAACTCTGTCCTTGCTGACATGGTTGTTATTTCCTTCCAGGGCATTATCGGTCTCCTTTCTTTACACCGAAATACCCTTATTGTATTTAATGTGTTACCCATGTCTCCGAACGGTTGTTACCTATGTCTCCGGTCTGTACACTATACAAAATGGGGGGAGCGAAGAGGGGGGCGATATTATTTTATTCCTTGCTAGACGCCCCGATTTTTGCGCCTTCTCAACTTAAGTTGTAGGTTGGGGTGACCCTTAGGCCTATGGCTGGTATGTTCTTGATCGATTGAGCGGTATTCGCGAAACCCAGCTCATTATTAATCTTTCTCCCCCCATTTTTCTATACAAAATGGGGGGAGCGAAGAGGGGGGCGATATTATTTTATTCCTTGCTAGACGCTCATTTTTTGTCATCCCTTGGCCGAAGAATGTGGAAAATAACATCCTGTTACCGATGAGATCATCTACCTTCGAACTCCTACCAAAGTACCATTTAAATTGATATTTCAACTTGTAATTCCCTTCTCAATTTCCCCCTTGACAAACTAGAACAATTGTTCTATATTAAGCATAGTTTATCCATCTTTACCATCCGATCGTCTCTAGAACCAAAGGAGGTTCACATGGACAACAAGGTAAATTCCGCTCTCGAGTTCAATCGTGTGGTTAGCAAGGTCAAGCCTTCCCGCGGCCTGCTGTTTGGCCTGCTCATTCTAGGCGCCCTGCTCGCTTTTGAAATCTTCAACTATTCCACCACCGACTTTGCCCTCACCGATCTGATGGGCGACCTGCGCTTTGCCGGTATCCGCTGGGCTGCGATCCTGGCCATCGCTTTTTGCGGCATCGATTTTGCCGGCATCGCCCGCCTCTTCACCCCCGAAAAGGGCTCCGGCGAGCAACACGAGGTTTGGTACCTGTTTGGCGCCTGGATGTTGGCTGCCACCATGAATGCCATGCTCACCTACTGGGGTGTGGCTATCGCCATCGTTAACCACGCATCGCTGGGTAGCTCAGTCCTCTCCCAGTCTACCATCCTCAAAGTGGTGCCGGTATTTGTTGCAGTCATGGTCTGGGTGATCCGTGTGCTCATCATTGGTTCTTTCTCCGTCGCTGGTGACCGGCTCTTCAGCCAGTCAGAATCTCCCCGGCAGGCCTCACGCCAGGCATTAAAATCCAGCCAGCCGCAGCCTCACACGAACCCGACGGTATTGCCCGCTCAGGCATCCGCTTATAAGCCAGCCCCTCGGGTAGACCCTCTCGCGGCACGTCCCACTCCAAACCGCCCGGAGCCTACATACCACCCCATGTCGCTCAGCAACAGCAACCCTGGCCAGCCTCAGCTGCGCAAATAATCCCCCCGACCTGCCTCATTGATAGCCCGGTATTCGCCGGGCTATCCCTTATTAAAACCCATGCCGGACGTGGTGTTCACGTCCGGCAATCTAAGGAGGGCCACCGGAATCTCCAACCCGGGGGGGACGAGTAAAAGATTTTACCCGGTGGTGGACACCTGCAGTACCGATAAAAGTTTGAGCAAGTGTCAACTTTCATAATATACACCCAATTTATCCACTTAGTATTAAAGCTTGATTAGGGTTGGATTGGTCTTAAAACTCGGGTTTTCTTGCGGTTAGGTTCTCTTGCGGTCACATTTACTTGCAGCTACACTTACTTGCGGTTACATTTTATTACCGTTCCTTTGCAGTTAGATTGCGGTTAGATTTTCTAGCAATTGTTTTTTCTTGCGGCTACATTTACTTGCGGCTACATTTACTCCTGGCTACATTTTCTTATGTGGTCCTCTGAAAATCCTCAGCCACTTGTTCACTTCTTCCTCGCTGAGCGTCTGTTCGGGGGAGCTGCGTTCACTTGCCAGTCGTCCTTCCAGCGTGCCTTGCACCATCCTGGCGAAATCCTCCGCGCGTAAGGTTTGCGCGTGTGCCTCACGTCCGGCTGCCTGCACCGCCCGGTCTGACGATACGATCACCCAGACCGCCGATGAGCGCCCCAGCTTCGCCAGTCGCCGGCGGATGGCCTCGTCAGCTGTCTGCCCTTGCCTCACGAAGTATGCCTTCACCTGACCAAAGCTGCGTACCCCCGCCTGCCCCGCAGGTGCTCCGTCAAAGTACACCTCCAGCTTGTGCGGTGTGCCACGCCCGAACCGCTGGAGCAATTCCACCAGGCGTTCTTCATCGTCAGGCATACTCAGTTCCAGTCCCGCGATGTGTCCGATCAAGTTGTGCCCATCAATGATGTAGTTCACCTGCGCTCCATGTAGCTAGTTTATCATGCTCCATTGCGCTTACACGATCACTTAGCCTGCTCATAAGTTGTTGCCCGCCTCCACACAGGAGGGAGTATAATTCGTCACGCAATTTACCCAAAGTATTGACCAGGTGCAGGAGGATCAAGGAGCGGTCTGTCATGTATGATAAAGCTAAACTAGACGAGCTGAACAAAGCCCTCCAAGATTGGGAACAGGGCGACCTTCAGGATGCGCTTTCCACCATGCCCGAGCGCCAGGCGACTTTCATCACCACATCGTCTGAGCCCGTCGAGCGCCTGTATACCCCGCTCGACCTGCCAGACTTCGACTACCTGGATGAGCTGGGCTTCCCCGGCGAGTACCCCTATACGCGCGGCGTTCACCCGACCCTGCACCGCGGTCGCCTGTGGACCATGCGTATGTTTGCCGGCTTTGGTACGGCTGAAGAGACCAACCAGCGATTTAAATACCTGCTCGCCCAGGGGCAGACTGGGCTATCCATCGCCTATGACCTGCCCACCCTGATGGGCTATGATAGCGATGTCCCCGAAGCCTTGGGCGAGTTCGGCAAGTGTGGCGTCGCTGTCTCCTCCCTCAAGGATATGGAGATCCTGCTGGAAGGCATCCCGCTCGACAAGGTCTCCACCAGCATGACCATTAACTCACCCGCAGCCATCATCTGGGCCATGTACATCGCTGCCGCTGAGAAGCAGGGTGTGCAGCCCGGCTGCCTGCGCGGCACCACCCAGAATGACATCCTCAAGGAATACATCGCCCAGAAGGAATACATCTTTCCTCCCGAGCCTTCCATGCGCCTGGTGGTCGATACCATCGAGTTTGGCACCACTACCGTGCCGCAGTGGAACACCATTAGCATCTCCGGTTACCACATCCGTGAGGCAGGCTCGACTGCTGCACAGGAATTGGCCTTCACTCTGGCTGATGGTATGGAGTACGTCCGCTGGGCACTCCAGCGCGGGCTCGACGTAGACAGCTTCGCCCCGCGCCTGTCGTTCTTCTTCAACGCCCACAATGACTTCTTTGAAGAGATCGCCAAGTATCGCGCAGCCCGGCGCATTTGGGCCCACGAGATGCGCCACACCTTTGGCGCCAGGCAGGAGCGCTCGTGGTTGATGCGCTTCCATACCCAAACCGCCGGCGTTTCCCTCACCGCCCAACAACCTGAGATCAATATCGTACGCGTGGCTATCCAGGCCCTGGCTGCTGTGTTGGGTGGCACCCAGAGCCTGCACACCAACAGCATGGACGAGGCCCTGGCCTTGCCGTCACAGCATGCCGCCACCATTGCCCTGCGCACCCAGCAGGTCATTGCCGAGGAATCGGGCGTAGCCAACACTGTCGACCCGCTGGCCGGCTCATATTACCTGGAGGCTGCCACCCGGCGCATCGAAGCCCAGGCTTATGACTACTTCAGGCGTATTGGCGAGCTGGGCGGCGTGCTCCCTGCCATCGACAAGGGCTTCTTCCAGAGCGAGATCTCCGATGCCGCCTACCGCTACCAGTGTGAGATTGACGATAACACCCGGCGCATCGTGGGTGTGAACGCTTACGCCGAAGACAAGCCGCTCACCATCCCCCTGCTGGAGATGGACCCTGCCGGCTATGCCCGCCAGGTGGAGCGCCTGGCCCAGGTGCGTCGCGAGCGCGACGCTGGGCGGGTTGGGCAAGCCCTCGATAACCTGCGCCGGGCATGTCACGGCACCCAAAACACCATGCCCTTCATCCTGGATGCGGTGCGTGCCTATGCTACCCTATCGGAGATCATCGCTGTGATGAAAGCTGAATTCGGAACCTACCAGGAACCCACCTGGATCTGATCCAAGGAACGACCCTGGAATTATCTTACCCATAAGGGAATTATTATTGGAGAGTAACATGGCAAATATCAAGAAAACCCAAGGAGTGATCGGCATTCTTACCGGCGGCGGTGACGTGCCCGGGCTCAACCCGGCTATCCGCGCCGTAACGGTGCGCGCCCTGCGCGAAGGCTACAAGGTGATCGGCTTGCGCCGCGGTTGGGCCGGTATCATCGACGTGATCCGCGACGAGAAGGTCGATAACAGCAACAACTACCAGGAGCTGACTGAAGAAGTGGTCAACCGGGCTGCCCGCACCGGTGGCACCTTCCTGCACACCTCCCGCACCCGGCCTAGCTCGATCAAGAAAGATAGCGTGCCACCCCACCTGCAGGATAAGTACACAGCCGATGTCAATGACCTGACCCCTGAGGTGCTCAAGAACCTCGACTGGCTGGGCATCGATTACCTGATCCCCATCGGTGGCGACGACACGCTCAGCTACGCTGTGCGCCTGCACCAGGAGGGCGTCAAGGTCATCGCCATCCCCAAGACGATGGACAACGACGTACCCGGCACCGACTACTGCATCGGCTTCTCCACCTGCGTCACCCGCACCATCCAGCTCACCAACAACCTGCGCACCATCGCTGGCTCGCACGAGCGCATCATGGTGCTGGAGGTATTCGGGCGCTATGCTGGCTTCACCGCCATGCTGCCCACCATGGCCGGGGCCGCCAACCGCTGTGTGATCCCGGAGTATAAATTCAATATCGACCGCCTGGCCGAGCTGTTGGTGTATGACCGCAACCGCAATCCCTCCAAATACTCGGTGGTGCTCGTTTCAGAAGGAGCCGTGTTTGATGGTGAGGAGATGGTCTTCCTGGATCGCGCCACCGACGCCTATGGGCACGCCAAGCTGGGTGGCATTGGCGACATGGTCTCGGCTCGCCTGGCTGAGCTGACCGGCATGTACAATAACGGCAAGCCGATCAACATCATCAACCAGAAGCTGGGTTATATGGTGCGCGCCGGTGACCCCGATGCCATTGACTCGATCGTCCCCATGGCTTATGGTAACCTGGCCCTCAACCTGGCTATGATGAAGGTCCATGGTCGCCTTGTGGTGCTCAAGAACGGGCGCTACGACAATATGCCGTTGGATGTGATCGTGGGCAAGAAGAAAATGGTGAACGTGGCTACCTATTACAACACCGACCGCCTGCGCCCGCATTATGAGTCATTTGAGATGAAGCCGTTATTCATCATGACCAGCGAATAAGACCGTAGATTATCGCAGATTGATCAGATTGCGCAGATTTTTCTTGATGTAGGGGCGGGGCATTGCCCCGCCCTTCTTGTTTCTCCCCATTTTGGTTTGTAAATGGGGGGACGCAAGGGGGGTATCATTTACCACCTCGTCAAAAAAGTACCATCTGTTGTTGCCCCGTCTCACTGGGGCGTATGTTTAGCCACCCAGGTTCGAGCAACCTGTTTATGGTTGCGTACAAACCTGCCCATTTTTTTAAATCTCCTCCCCTAAATCCGTTCTTTGTACGGACTTGGTACATGTGTTACCCATGTACCAAGTCCGTACAGGTTTGTAAATGGGGGGATGCAAGGGGGGTATTATTTGCTCTTCCTCGCGTGATAGAAAATCCCTAATATGGTCAGCACCACCACCACGATGCTGCCGATCGTGCCGGTTAATACATCTAAAAATCCCATTGCACCACGCACCACCAGCATCGAGCCAAGCAGGCTGGCGAAGATGATCAACCCCCAGTTGACGAAGCGCGACAGCAGCCCTGCGCCTACCAGGCCCACAACCAGCGCCACTACCCAGGTGACGAGGCCCAGGTCCAGCCCCAACATGTCCATGAAGGCTACCGCCAGCGCCCCGCCGCCGATAAAGCCCAATACCATGGCGATGAGCTTGGT
Organism: Anaerolineales bacterium; assembly: GCA_003105035.1. Lineage (NCBI taxonomy): Bacteria > Bacillati > Chloroflexota > Anaerolineae > Anaerolineales > Anaerolineales bacterium. Next base: position 159,059 of record PQAL01000043.1, read on the forward strand.
GAAGGCTTTGCCAATGAAGCCTAAAATCCCGAACAACACAGCCAGCCCGCCCACTACGAAGAACCCCAGCCAGCCCGTGTTGAGCGACGGTACCAGGTTGAGCAGGCCGAAGCCTAAGAGAGCCCCCGCCCCCGCCCCCAGCAGCCACATGCGGTTCCCGAACAGCCATACGAAGATTCCCAAGCCAAGCATTGTCAATGCGACGATATCCATGCATTTCTCCTTGTGAAAGTGTGATTTCGAGTGTTAACACCTTCAGAGCCGATGGGTTGCAGCGTATGACCAGGTGTAGATGCACTGGCTCCTTCATTTCAGGCCATCACGCCATAGTTATACCAAGGGTACAATTAGAATCGCAGACACCCCCAAACTCCTCGTCCATCGATTGACGTGATGATAGCCCTTGCGGATACCTCTGCGATATTATCGAAGCACGCCGATAAACAGCAGCCAGTCGAAACTGCCCGGGGCTTTTCCTTTGCTTGTGTTATTCGCTGACCAATTCTGATACGCCCGGATCTTTTACAGATCATCAGTCAGATCGCTGCATTATCGCCCAGCAATCGGGATGAATTGCCTGTGCCAGATAATCCATTTCAGCCCCCACACATCGATCCCTGGTGAGACGGATGCATCTGTGGTGGTCAGGCTGGCGCGCAGCTGTATCACTGGGTGGTCGTGCGGGTCGATTCCTTTCAGGCTGGTCCCGTTCATGGCATCAGGGATCAGCACTGTCCCGTCAGTGGTAACGACATCGATTACCAATGTCGTATCCGCTGGGACGGTCGAACTGATCAGCACGCTCTCCCACTCGCGTAAATCGGCTGGTGGAATGGGGATTGAGAGGGCACTGCCGCTTAAACAGTGAATGCCATAAAGGAAATCAATATCATAAAGCTCAACCGTAGTGCTTGGGTGATCGCTCTTAAACGAGGCACGATACTGGATATAAGGGCTGCTATTGATCCCATTCAGGTTGGTAAAACAATCGGTGTTTCCACTTGGTAAGGTGTAGGCGCACAAATACTCAAAGTTTCCCATGCGTGGCACCATCCAACCGCTCCATCCATCATCTGGATTTTGCGTTTCTCCGGTCCTGAATTGGATGAACACACCTTCAGGTGTGCCTGAATATTTCCATTCCGAGAACACCCAATCGACGGCTCTCCCCGCATAGAAGACTGTGGAGGTATAAATTCCCGCGCTGTAGAATTCCTGACCGTCTTCATCCCAGGCAAGCCGCACAGAATCTGATATGGCTTCGGTCTGCCAAAATTCACCTTCAGCAAAGTGTTCTTTCCAGGTCTGTTTCCAATGCAGCTGCTCTGTATACTTGAGCAGTAAAAAGCTCAGTTGAACATCGATGTTTTCGGATTGCTCCAGCTTTCCTTGCCAGAAATCGTCTTTCCATGATCCTCCCTGGATCACCTCCGGTGGTTTGTCGTCACCCTGGGCATTTTGGCCATTGGCTGGTGAATAGGATGTGGAAATTACGCCGAGCAACACTACGATGATCGGCATCTGCAAGAACCTGGATATCTTCATCGCCCACCCCTCCATGATTTCTAGATCGAATACTCAAACCACCTGGCTGAATATATTGTACACCCTCCTGTTCCGGGCAGCAGCAGGTTGGGGTGACCTGCTATGCGCTCTACTGGTTGAGCCCTCTTCGCGTAACCCAACAATTAACACCCCACAAAATCCCGCTCTCTTTTTTTGTTGGTTGGTGTTGAGGTCACTTTACCTGCATTGTTTGTATGCGGGTCCCCTGCCGGTTTTCTAGGCGGCTGCATCATGCCCCTGACTATATTTGTGCAGCCTGTGAATTTTGAGGGAGGCAGGATCACCTGCACGTTCTTTGTGCGGAGGTGGTTGAATTGTATCGATTTGTTTTTTTTTACAAAACAATTTCCCCCATCTCCACCCCTGCCCTGGTACCCGGAGCAGGTGCGGGGGTGAGATAAATAACGGTTAGGTTACACATGAAAATGCACTATGCTGAAACCACTAATAATGTGAACCGGGCAAACCCACCCTGCCACATATTTGCGTACCTGTATCGCCAATGCTCTCTGAGCCATCCTGTCACGCATGGTTTTATTCGTGTATTCGTGCTTCAATTCGTGGACGGTCTCATATTAAAAAGCCGTTGGGTTTCGCCTACCTCGCTCAACCCAACCTACCACTTCTTATCATTCGTGTACCTGTATCGCCAATGCTCATTGAGCCATCCAGTCACGCATGGTTTAATTCGTGTATTCGTGCTTCCATTCGTGGATGGCTTCTCATTAAAAATCCGTTGGGTTTCGCCTACCCCGCCGCATATAAATCATGCAGGTGGCCTCAACCCAACCTACAAAATCTACTGCGCTAAAAATTTAATGATCCGAATTTATCTGTGGAAATCTGTGGCTAATGATGAATTATCTGCGGTTATTAATGCAGTCTCAGCGGCTCCACCAGGATGTTGTCCGCCCCCACGATGCTAGCCAGCCGGGCCACCAGCTCGGCGCTATGGGCGGTGGTGTAATTGGGGAACTCGATGCGGTAACCGCGCGCGCGCTCGAAGATCTGCAGGGCAAAGCGGTCATGCCCCGAATACGAGATGAGGATGCCGTAACACTGGCGCAGGCGCAGGTTGTCGCGCACCTTGTCGGCTCCCGTGCGCAGGATCACGGTGATCATGCGCAGCTCCTGCCCGGCGTAAGCCTCGGCGGGTGGCAGCACGTAAGGCGGCGAAGGGATGGTCAGCTCAGGCTGCGGAGGCACTTCCACCACTGGCAATGGCACGGCCACCGCGGGCATGACCACACCTGCCAGAGTGCCCGCCAGGCTCACCCGCCCGGAGGCGGGCAGCTGCTCATCGGCTGGCAGGGTGCTTGGCTCGAGCGCATCCGGGGCCTCGCTGATCGTCTCTACGATCTCGCTTTCCGCAGCTGTTTCATCCACCACTGTGGTGGTCTCGGCGACGGGCACCCCTTCCAACACGGCTTCGACCACCGGCATGGGCATGTGCTCCGCCAGCACACCCCGCTCGATGACGAACCCGCCGGGGGTCAGCTCCATGGCACTCCAGTCATCAGGGTAGAAGTTGTCGGGTGGTTCTGGTGCGCCCCCGTCCTCAGTCTCCTGCGCCTCGCTTCCGGGTTTTGGGCTGGCAGGCTCATCGCTGATTGCTGATCGCTGACTGCTGATTGCTGAATGCTGATCGCTGTTTGCTGATGCCTGATCGCTGGCGGCTGATTGCTCATCGCTGACAGCTGAATGCTGATCGCTGATCGCTGACTGCTGATTACTGACGGCTGAATGCTGACTGCTTATTACTGACGGCTGATTGCTGACGGCTGATTGCTCATCGCTGATTGCTGATCGCTGACCCCTGACTGCTGGCCCCTGTGATACGATTGTCTTCAGGTCAGTGGAAACGCTGTCGACCAGCACCTTGGGGTCACCGCTCTGGGCGTCCACCTTGCCGTCTACCAGCATCACTTCGTCCACTTCGAAGGTCTGCCAGTTCTTATCCCAGGTCCTGGGAAACACCACCAGCTCGATCGTTCCTTGCACGTCTTCCAGGGTGACGAAACCCATCGACTTGCCGGTCTTGGTGGTATGCGGGCGCACCCGCGTGACGATGCCCGCCACGCGCACCTTGTCGCCGGCCGATGCCTCGCTCAGCTGGCCCGAGAAATGCGTCACCACCTGGGTCAGGGCGTCCATCACCGGGCTCAGCGGGTGGTCTGAAACGTAAAGGCCGATCAGCTCCCGTTCCCACTCCAGGATCTCGCGGCGGTTGATCTCGGGCGCCGTGCGCGGCAGGATGATCTCATCCGAGAGCGCCGAGCCCAGGCCGAACATGCTGATCTGTCCGGCGTCGGAGGCGCGGAAGTGCGACGAGCTGATCGACAGGATCTGGTCCATGATGGAAAGCAGGGCCGAGCGTGGGCCGAACAGGTCGAGGGCGCCCACCTTGATCAGTGCTTCCAGGGCGCGCTTGCCCACGCTGCGCAGGTCCACCCGCCGGGCGAAGTCGTTGATGTCGCTGAACGTGCGTCCCTTGCGGGCTTCCAGCATGGCGTCCACCGGGCCATGCCCAACGTTCTTCACCGCCCCCAGTCCGAAGCGGATGGTGCTCTTGCCTTCCGGGCTGTCTTCGATGGTGAAGTCCCAGCCCGAGATGTTCACGCTGGGCGGCTTCACGTCGATGCCCATCCGCCGGCAGTCGGCCACGTACAGGGCCACCTTCTCGGTGTCCGACTGGGTGACCGAGAGCAGGGCGGTCATGTACTCCTCGGGGTAATGGCACTTCAGGTAGCCGGTCTGCACCGCGATGATGCCATAATCAGCCGCGTGGCTCTTGTTGAAGCCGTAGCGGGCGAACTCCTCCCAATCGTCAAAGATCTCCTCGGCCGTCTCCCTGGGGATGCCCTTCTCGGTGGCTCCATGCACAAACTTCTCCTTGTGCTTGAGCAGCTTGTCCTTGATCTTCTTGGAGATGGCTTTTCGCAGGTCGTCGGCTTCCGGGGGCGTGTAGCCGGCGATGTTCATGGCCGCGTACATCAGCTGCTCCTGGTACACCGGGAAGCCGTAAGTCTCGTGGAAGATCTCCTCGAGAAGCGGGTGCTTGTATTCGATCGCCTCTTCGCCGTGCATGCGGCGGATGTAGGCGGGGATGAAGTCCATCGGACCGGGGCGGAACAGGGCCACCATGGCGATGACGTGCTCGATGGCGGTCGGCTTCATCTGCATCAGCCAGCGGCGCATGCCGCTGCCTTCCACCTGGAACACACCGGCTGTCTCACCCCGCCCGAGCATGGCGTAGGTGGTGGGGTCGTCGGTGGGGATGTTGTCGAGCGTCAGCTGCTCCCCGTGGCGGGTCTTGATCAGGTCACAGGCCCGCGCCATGATGGTCAGCGTGGTCAGGCCCAAAAAGTCTACTTTGAGCAGGCCGAGCGAGTCGAGCACGCCCATCTCGAACTGGGTGACGGTCTTGATCGGGCTTTCCTCGGCCAGGGCAGCCCCGGTTGGGCGATGCAAGGGAACGTATTCCACCAGCGGCTGGTCGGCGATCACCACCCCGGCGGCGTGCGTGCCGGCGTTACGCACCACGCCTTCCATGTCGGCCGCGGTGTCAATCAGCTCCTTCAGGTAGTCTTCCGATTCATACAGCGCCTTGAACTCGGGGAGTGTCTCCAGCGATTCGCGCAAGGTTATTGGCTTACCGGGGATGTTGGGGATCAGCTTGGCCACTCGGTCCACTTCGCTCAGCGGGATGTCCTTCACCCGCCCCACGTCGCGGATGGCAGCCCGTGCCCCCAGTGTGCCAAAGGTGATGATCTGCGCCACGCGGTCGTCGCCGAACTTGCGGGCGGCGTAGGTGAGCATCTCCGAGCGGCAGTCGTCCCTGAAGTCCAGGTCGATATCGGGCATGGAGATGCGCCCCGGGTTGAGGAAGCGCTCGAAGATCAGCCCGTGGTGGATCGGCTCCACCAGGGTGATATCCAGGCAGTAGGCCACGATCGAGCCATTGCCGCTGCCGCGGGCGTTATACCAGATGTGCTGCTCTCGGGCATAGCGGCACAGGTCCCACACGATGAGGAAGTAGGTGTCGAAGCCCATCTTGTGGATCACCTGCAGCTCGTAGTCCAGGCGGGTACGCACAGTGGGGTCAGTAGCCCGCTCGCCATAGCGGCGCTGCAGGCCGGCCTCGCACAGCTGGCGCAGGTAGGTGTCAGCCGTAAAGCCCTCCGGCACCTCGAAGTGCGGCAGGTGATAACCCTTGAAACCCAGGTCAAGCCGGCAGCGCTCGTTGATCAGAAGGGTGTTGCTGATGGCCTCGGGTGTCTCGGCGAACAGGGCTTTCATTTCGTCGGGGCTGCGCAGGTAGTAGCTGTCATCGGTCATGCGCATGCGCCGTGGGTCGGTAAGCAGGCTGCCGGTCTGGATGCACAGCATGATGTCCTGCAAGCGCGCGTCAGAGGGCTCGATATAGTGCACGTCGTTGGTGGCCACGAAGCGGGCGTTATACTTGCGGCCCAGCTCGAGCAGGCTGCGATTCACCGCAGGCAGCTCGGGGATGTTGTGCTGCTGCAGTTCGATGAACAGGTTATTAGCCCCGAACACGTCGTAATACCAGGCCAGCTGGCGATCAGCCGCTTCCTGATTACCCTGAGCCAGCAGTCGCGGCACCTCCCCCGACATGCAGGCGGTGCTGCAGATTAGCCCCTCGGCGTGCTGGGCTAGCAGGTCATGGTCGATGCGCGGGTAATAGTAGAAGCCTTCCAATTGGGCGGTGCTGGCCAGCTTGAGTAGGTTCTTGTAGCCGTTCTCGTTCTCAGCCAACAGCAGCACATGGCTGGAGCGTTTGTCTTCCTGCGGGTCATGCCCACGCAGGCTGCGGGCGGCCATGTAGGCCTCCAGCCCGATCACCGGGTTGATGCCAGCCTGTGTGGCCGCGTTGTAGAACTCGATCACACCGAACATGGTGCCGTGGTCGGTGATGGCGATGCCCGGCATGCCCATGTCGCGGGCGCGCTCCACCAGGCGGCGTATGTTGCTAAAGCCGTCGAGCAGCGAGTATTCGGTGTGCACGTGTAAATGGACGAAAGACATGGGCTTTGAGAGAGAGATTATAGCATGCAGGTCAGAATCCCAACCCGACAGTTAGCTTAAAATATTGGCTGTTTTGCCAGCCTTAAGCCTGGCAGTTGGCGGTGTACATAACTAATGAATTGGTTTGAGCACCTGTTAAATAGGAACAACTCAATTTGGACAATGCTCTGCATAGAAATCGTCCCCGGGCCATGCAACAAGTATAAGGTTGATACGGAAAGTGTATGACCAAATGAGCGAAAATGCAATGCCGGTAAGGTGGACTTGCTGAACCTTAATCTTGGGCAGGGGCGGCTGGCGTTGGCCAGGAAGTTGACACGGAGAACCTTTAGGGTATAATTCCCCTGCCAAATGGCCCAGTAGCTCAATTGGCAGAGCAAGCGACTCTTAATCGTTAGGTTAGGCGTTCGATCCGCCTCTGGGTCACCAAATATGGTGGTTTCCACCTTGAATGCCCATATATGTGGGGGTAAAATCTGCTGAGCAAGCAGATTTTCGTTTTAATGGTGCAGTTGTGGTGCAGTTGGTGCAATTGAGAAAAGGGAGGTCAAGCATCTGAAAGGAATGTTTCAACTCGTAGTGGATTGGGCAAGGTGACCTGTACTGGAGTTAGAGCATTATCCTGGCTCTCGGGTCAGCAAATGTATGCGGATCTCACACGGATTATTGGTAATACCTGTGATTGATTGGTTTCGCATCTTCCTAAATGGGCAAGTCGAGAGCATTGAAGATCATGTGGAGCCATTAGTCACTTCGGTTTGCCTGTCCATGCACGGTAAATAGACCTGGGCATGCTGCTGCAAGTGATATTGGCATTTCTTCCAGGGGATTCGGTCAAAGACTGCTAAACAAGTTGTACGCAGACCGGCGTTGTAAGTTGCCGCTAAGTACTCATAATCGGTAGAGTAAATGTAAAACGAGTGCCGTATCCCGGCTGATCGCCTTTCGAGAAGATCGGGCTGCTGACGCTAACTTTTCCACCATGCGCTTCCACCAGCTGCTTGACAATGGCCAGACCCAGCCCTGAACCCCCGCTGGCATGCGCTCGGGATTGGTCAGCACGGTAAAACCGGTCGAAGATGTGCGGCAGATCAGCCGGGTCTATTCCAGAGCCTGTATCGGTGACCGAGACCTTTATGAATCCTGGTGACTCTGGCGATTTCTGAGCACTGACCATAATCTTGCCGCCCTGCGCTGCATAACGTAGCGCATTACCAAGCAAGTTATTCAATACCTGGGTGATACGGCCCGGGTCAACCATTACTGCAGGCAGATTATCTGCCATATCAAGCTCCAGCAAGACCCCATTTTCATGAACCTGGACATTGATACGGTCGACTAATTCGCGGATTAATGCATCGACCTCTATCAACTGCTTCTCCAGTTTGAGCTCACCTGATTCAACCAATGAAAGTAGCCGTAAATCACCCACCAGCCTTTTTAAGGATAGAGTCTCATTGAGTAACGCAGCTACCTGTTCTTCATCCAGGGGTAGAACACCATCCAGCATTGCTTCCAGGTTTGCCTGCATAACCGCAATAGGAGTCCGCAGCTCGTGAGCCACATCCGCGATTAGGCGCTTACGTTGGATCTCAGCTCGGTCCAGATTTTCAGCCATCTGGTTGAAGGTCTGACTCAGCTCGCCCAGCTCATCCTTGGAACGAATATCCACCCGTTGGCTAAGATCACCTCTACTGATTGCCCCGGCAGCTTTATTCAATTGTCGTAGGGGTGCGGTGACATAGAAAAACAAGGCTGCTCCCAACACTAAAGAAATGATCCCGGCAATGATCGCAGAGATTATGATCGACTGATTTACTGAAGCTAGGTATTGCCCGGCTGGGGTGTTGGCGCCAGCTATATTATTAGGGGTGACCAGCACCGTACCAACCAGGGTGCCATCTACCAGCACAGGCGCACCATTGCTCAATTCAGCTGCAGAAAGTTCATGCCCAAGCAGCTCGTTGGATGAGTCGTTGATCACTATTCCATTTTCATCCGCAAGGATCACCCGCTGATTAGCCATCCATGCACTCCCCTGGCGCCCCTGTCCGAAACCGCGCCCCTGCCCGGTCCCCATTCCCGTGGAATCCGGCGAGCTCAACCCTGATTGCAAGATGGTTTCAATTCCTTGCCAGCTCAGGTTTTTAGAATAGTAATCGGCAAGGGTTGGAGCGAGCTGTTCGGCCCAAGCCTGGCTGTTGCGAGTGCTGTACAGGCTGAAGGCATTATCCATTGCCCGGGAGGTTAGCCACGAATTGACTACCGCACCGACCGCGATGATCAAAATAAATGCCCCTATGAGTTTAAATATCAGGCTGTTGCGCATCAGTCTTAACTTCTATCTTATAGCCCACACCAAATACTGTCTGAATAAATGTGGGATTTTTCGGATCTGGCTCAAGTTTAAGGCGAATGTTTTTAATGTGAGCGTCAATTGTTCGCTCGTAGCCTTCGAAAGCATTTCCCTGCGCTTGTTCCATTATCTGGAGGCGTGTGAATACCCGTTTAGGTTGGCGTGCCAGGACAACCAGGATATCGAATTCAGTTGGGGTAAGCTCAACCGTCCTCTCCGAGACCGTCACCGTGTGCTGGTCCAGATCGATTTGCAGTCCTCCCACCCGGATGACTTCCGCTTGTTGAATTTCTCCCGAAGCCCGCCGAAATATTGTGCGAACCCGTGCCACCACTTCACGTGGGCTGAAAGGCTTGACAACATAATCGTCCGCGCCAATTTCAAGACCCATCAATTTATCAGCTTCTTCGGCACGGGCCGTAAGCATAAGAATTGGAATATTAGACTGGCGGCGTACCACACGGCAAACTTCGAGCCCATCCAAACCTGGCAAATTTAGGTCGAGGATCATAAAATCTGGTTTTTCGCGCTGGAATATGGCCAACGCAGCTTTACCATCTAATGCAGTTACGACCTGATAGCCAACCTGCTCAAGATAGGCTTTCAGGACTTTCACAATTTGCGTTTCATCATCAACAACCAGGATTTTCTTTGTCATTTCTAGCATGCTACTATTTTACCGGATAGTTTTCAGTGGTTAAAGGTTGAATAATGAATAAGTAAACTGAGACAAGGGCGCTGGTCTTTAGCGCCCTTGTCTCAGTTGATTGTAAACCTGGATTATGGATTGGTTGAGTTGAAGTAAGGGCAGTTAGGGTTGGCATTTTGCCCTTGGCCAGCACCGTTCATCCCGAACCCACGCCCCATCTGGCCACCAGCCATCTGACCGGCACCACGGAGTTTCAGCCAGTCAGACTGTGCCTGAGTCAGCACACCATCAGCGAGCGCCTGGTCAATGGCCTGGGTGCGCACATCGACCATCAAGGTGCGGAATTCAGCCAGAGTCAAGCCTGTGGATAATGCAATCTGAGACACGGTTTCACCATTGTCAAGGCGGGCTTCGAGATCAGCTACAGGGAGATTCAAAGCTTCAGCGTATGCCGCGATCATGTAATCGTGCAAAATGCCATCTTCAGCGACGCCATTTCCAGCGCCATTTCCACCACGGGGACCACGTCCACCCATCGCAGTAGCACCGCTTCCGGATGCCTGGCCAGGGGTTTGTGCATAAGCAACTCCGGTTGTTCCCATTGCCAGTGCTGCGATTGCAACCAATAACATAATTTTTACGAACTTGTTCATCTTTTTTCTCCTATCAAATAATATTTGTAAGGTGTTCCTTACTGTTATTCAGGATGATACCTGAAGCGTTTGAAGAACCTGTGAATGAGAGACGAATAGCTTGTGAAAATTTGGCAATCTTGTTATTTGGCTTTTTCTACTTCAGCCTGAAGCGCAGTTTTTATCGTGGAGAACTGAATTCCTTGCTGGGTGACATAATCCTTAACCAGTGTATTTAGCGCAGGAAGATCACCACCAATGATTTGCGCGATGATCTCTTCTGGTACGCCCCAATCGAGTAAATCCTGGAAGGTCGTCTTGCCGGTGACATTTTTTTCCAGAGTGATATGCTCGGTAGACAAAGGGGTGGCTTCAAATTGCGCAGGTGTAGCTGTACTTGTAACAGCAGGTGTCGGTGAAATTGGCAAAGGAGTTTGAGTTTCTCCGGGTTGCGTGGAAATTCCCAGGCTTTGAAGCCAGTCACGCAGATTTGTCACCGAGAACTCCTCGCTTTCCAGATCTTTGATTGCCGTGGAAGCGGGCGTGTCGTCAGGAAGGTTAAAATGTGCTAGAAGATCTTCCAGGCTTACATCGTAAACCGCTGTAATTTGTTCAAGGGTCATCCAGCCTTTGATCGTGTCAACATCGTTAGGCAAAGGTTGGACAGCTTCACCGCCGCTGGTAACCTTTCCGGAAACAGACCAGATACCAGCAAGCTTGAATCCAAAAACTGTTCCCAGATAGATTACCAGTACTAGTGCGCCATAAAGAATGGGAGGAATACGCATGGTTGTTTCTCCTATTTCTGACCAAGGATGGGAATGCCAAATTTGACTTCCAAGGCACCCTGGCGTGGACAGGCTCCGACGCATTCCAGGCAGCCTATGCAATCCGCGCTGGTTATGCTGGATGCAGTGTGCACCTCCAAGCCCATCGGACAGGCTGTCGTGCATACTTTGCATACCTTGCATGCATTTTTTTCGCGTTTAAGATACATGGGGCTGAATTTTCCCAGTAGGCTGCTGGCTGCTCCAAGTGGACAGGCATAGCGGCACCATGGTCGTTCAACAAAGAATGAAGCGACCAATGTAATTCCTAAGACCACGATGCCTGCTGTAAAGCTGAACTCAGTAATATTGATCAGCGCAGACCAGGGATCGTAATCGCGGAATACCATCACGCCATACACCGCTGTGCCAATAATCGCCCAGGCCAGGATGAAGTATTTCATTAGCCGGAGGTAACGGTCCAGGAAGGCAAGAGAGGCTCCTCGTTTTTTTAGGTTTCTCATACCCCGGCGTACGCCAGGGAAACGCTTTTGGAGGAATGCGCTGAACCTGCTGACCAGGTCCTGAATAAAACCCAGCGGGCATATCCAGCCACAAAAGGCGGAACGGGTCAAAAAGGCATTAACCAGTACTGCGATCAAGATAACCAGGTTGGATAGGTGCGTATGTGGGACGAAACTGCCCCCACTGGTGATGTATTTGAATAATGTTTCCAGACCACCGAAGGGGCAATATGCTTCAGCGGAAGCTGTTATATTCTTGGCAGCTTCTCCCGCCAGGGTGTGCTGAAGAATGACTACCAGGATAAATAAAGCAAAAGCCAATTGTGAGATCCGACGCATTGTTCGATGCGTGAGCAAGGATTTCCACCCACGCAGCCGAGGCTTGACAAGACTCGGACTGACCGGTACAGGTTGCGATGTCATTATATTAAGGCTCCAGGAAATAGAATTAGCCCAATATAAAGGAGTGATTTAATTATCTTGTGGATATCTTGTGAATATTCCGTGAATTTTTCAAAAATATCTTCCGAGGAGATCACACGTGCATGTGCGATTTATCAACGCGTTGATCGACAAATTCCAGCCGTCAGGCAGATGGCTGCAGCCAGTTGTTTGGAGTTCCTTCGATTAAACTCGAAATCTCAGCTATTGTGTTTGGGTGTGGTAAATTGCATAATGCTCCTCGGGCTACAGTGTTTACTGATCAGGCATGCTTGATATATAGATTAGGTTGTGGTTTCCTGGTGGAATAATGCAGGACTTGCTCCTGGTTATTGACCCTCTGGAATTACGAAAGCAGACGCATCAAAATTGTGGAGTATACTCACAAGAGATAGCCGGTTGCCAAAGAACAATAAAATGATAAGCCCCGAACAATTCAATCACCTTGCTAAGGTTTTGCCCGTTCTCAAAAATGCTGGCCCTGATTTATTGCGAGAAATACAGCAAAAAGCATTCTATGCACACATTCCTGCAGGTCGCGATGTGTTTTTGGAGGACGACAGGGCAGATGCGATTGCCCTGCTGATCTCTGGCGTTGTTCGCGTGTACAAGATTGGTGAAACGGGGCGTGAGATCACCCTGTATCGTTTTGGGAATGGTGAGTCTTGTATCTTGACTGCCAATGCCATCCTGAGCCAGAAGAATTTTCCCGCGATTGCCACGGTTGAGAAAGATGCTGAGGCAGTCATGATCCCAGCAGAAACTTTCAGGGATTGGGTCAGACGCTATGATTTATGGCGTGAATTTGTCTTTGATCTGCTATCTGAAAGGCTTTCATCGGTTATGGAAATTGTGGAGGAGGTGGCTTTTCATCGGATGGACGCGAGAGTTGTTGCGTTTCTATCCGAGAGAATGGATCAGTCTGATTCGATCCAAATCACGCACCAGGAGATTGCAGGAGAGTTGGGTAGCTCGCGGGAAGTGATCAGCCGTATCCTCGAGGATTTTTCTGCTTTAGGAATGATCAGTGTATCCAGAGGGACGATCAAGGTATTGGATCGCAAAGCTTTACAAGCTCGGTCAATTATGTGACTAAGTCACAGACAATTTTATTCATTTCTCCTATACTTGGGGCAGAATTAATTCAAATCAAAAAGATATATAGGAGAGTATAAAATGAATCCCTTTGTTAAATTTATGTCTTCCCCCACTGGCCGCATTACCCGAATTATCGCTGGTATTGCCCTCCTCGCTCTCGGTTTAACGGTTGTTCATGGATTGGGCGGGACCATCCTGGCGATTGTTGGCCTTCTACCTCTGGTTGCCGGATTGTTTGACTTCTGTGTTTTCGCTCCACTGTTTGGTGCACCGTTGAGTGGCAAACAGGTTCGCTCAGACAGATAATTGATAAATCAATTTCAATCAAACAAAATGTGCCGATACTGGGGAAGTTGGATTGCTTCACTCCAGTTTAGGCATTTGGTATAAGGAATATCATATGTCTAAAGTGGATTTTTTTGAAAAACTGAGCAAATCACCTAAACCGGTGATTGTTGATTTCTGGGCACCCTGGTGCGGTCCCTGCCGGGTAATCGGACCAGCAATTGAACAATTGGCGCGCGAGTACACTGGTCGAGTTGAGGTTTGGAAGGTAAACGCTGATAACGAGCCAGATCTCATGCGTTCCTTACGGATTTTCGGAATCCCAACTGTAATTGCTTTTCATGGTGGACAGGAGGTAATACGACGCACTGGGGCAGCACCTGCCAGGGACCTTCAAGCACTGTTCGAAGCAGCTCTATCGGGGAATAAACCAGGGCGAATCAGTCCATCACCTTCTCAACGGACATCACGACTAGTAGTTGGACTGGTCTTGATCATCCTGGCCATAGTGATTGGTTTGTCGGGAATTACCTGGCTGCTGGCAGGATTAGGTGCGTTAATCATGTTTAGTGGTGTCTATGATCGCTGTCCGATCTACCGCATGCTTTCAACGCGATTAGCAGATATTTTTGTAAAGAAATCAGTCGACATGTAAAATAAAAATCCTCATTGACTGGGTTGGGTAAGCATCACAAATAGGGATGCGAATATCATAGTTTGTTTTCATCTTCAGACGGCTAAGAACTGCCGTCTGATTTTTTACCTTTGAATAGTTTTATCGTAGACACACACATTAAAATGGTACATACTATTGAAAAAATTACGAAATTGTACTATAATATTAGTTGTCACACTTGATTTAAGGAGAAATATTAATGGCAAACCATAGTAATACAAATGCGACTCCTTCTATAAGTAATCGGCAAATGCATCAACGTCGAAAAAGGAAAACTCAGCTTCCAGAATTAAATTCTAGCCATTCGACACCTCCTTTGATTGATGTAGGTCGTAATTTGCACAACCTTCGAAACAATCGTGGTTTGTCGATGCGCACACTGGCAGGGTTGAGTGGGCTAAACGTCAATACGCTAAGTTTGATTGAAAACGGGAAAACCTCTCCGAGTGTCAGCACGTTGCAACAACTTGCGAGTGCGCTTGCTGTTCCCATCACAGCTTTTTTCGAAACTGTTGTCACCAAGAATAACATTTCCTATCAGAAAACAGGGCAACGTCCACAAGCAGCATTTACTTATGGGACCGTAGCAGATTTAGGAGCGGGTCTGACACTGCGTGGTGGGCAGCCGTTGCTAGTCACACTCGAACCAAAGGCAAACAGTGGCTCAACCCCTATCGTTCACACTGGACATGAATTTGTTTTCTGCCTTGAAGGGAAGCTTGCTTATACCATTGAAGATCATACTTTTATGCTTGATCCAGGCGACAGCTTGCTTTTTGAAGCTCAACTACCTCACCTTTGGCAAAATGTAGGCGAAACCATCTCTAAATCATTGCTGATCATGTGTCCGGCAGACGAAAGTGATCACCCGGAAGATCGTCATTTTAAAGCTGAGTAACCTGCCTCATCAGCAATCGCTCCAGCCACAGGAAATTACGGCATCGTAAGGAGGTTACCAATGTCTCAGAAAAGTTTTTTTGTAATAATCTGTGTAGGAATGCTTTTTTTAGGAATAGGCTTTCTTATTTGGGTTATGACACCTTCGCCTGTGTTCGCTCAATGTGGCAGTAACCCACCACCTGACTCATCCTGTTACACCTGTCATGTCCAAGAAGACCCAGTTGCAGCGAATGGTGAATGGCATGGCGTTCATGCAAGGAAGGATTGCTGTGCAAAATGTCACGGGGGAAACTGCTCAACCATGGACAAAGACTTAGCTCATCAGGGTATAGTCGCCAACCCGGTGAGTGATATCTATACCAATTGCCATAGCTGCCATCCGGATGATTACCAAACGAGGGCTGATATTTTTGCAAATAAACTGGATATCATACCCGGTAGTATTGCGACACCTACGCCTGCCCCATCCGGAAAGGTATTGGCAGCTCCTCTGGTTATCCTTCCATCACCTGTATCGACGACATCATTTGCTTTGCCGCTACCGCTTATATTGGGCGGTTCATCAATTATCATTTTATTTATTTTGGGCATCATTATACTAATCACACGTTTACGTGGTTAATAAAATATATAGATAGACAGGAGTATCCTCATGAAAATTGCTGCAATCACTGATGATGGTCAGACTATCAGCCAGCACTTTGGACGTGCAAACTATTATTTAGTTGTAACGGTTGAAAATGGTCAGCTCGTAACTCGCGAAATGCGTGACAAATTGAGTCACACCCATTTTGCGAATGAGCCTCATACTTCATCACCAAGCCACGCGCATGGATTTGGTGCAGAGGAGCAAGGCCGCCATGCTCGTATGGCACAGGCTATTACCGACTGCCAAGTCTTGTTATGCCGTGGGATGGGCATGGGCGCTTACGAGAGCATGAAGGAGTATGGTATCAAGCCCATTGTCACCAGTATTGTAACCATTGACGAAGCAATAAAGGCTTACCTTGATGGTAGCATTGTAGATCACGTCGATCGCTTGCACTAAATGATTGGTGATTCAACAATCACTATTCAATCATCATGTCTCGCAATTGTTTGTTGGGCGTTCGATTCACCCTTGGACCACCAAAATGGCCTTGAGAAGCTTGACCGGACTGCTGTCAAGCTTCTTGTGTTTAATAGAGGATGAGGACAAATAAGCCCTTGACGCTCTCCAGCTGAGCAATATAAGGGCGGACACGTCAGTAATGGGAACTATCCACCCACACAGAACGCTGTTTATCAGGAAATTCTACGTTTCAATCTGAAATAATGCAATGGGGCTGCCCCAATTCCTATAGGACAGCCCCAAACATTTCAGGCTTATTTGCCTTGTTAACCCACGGTTGGTTATCCTTCCGTGCGGTGCATGCGTGCCACCAGTTGGTAGCGCCCCGCATGGAACACGATGCGGGTATATTCCACAGGTTGGCCCTCCCGGTCAGTTGAGGTGCGCACCACGCGCATCACCGGGGCAGCGGTGTTGATACCCAGCAGGCGGGCTTCATCTCTGGAAGCCGAATCGGCTGAGATCAGATCGAGGGATTCCTGCGGGTAGGCATGATAGTCCTTTTCAAGGACGGTATATAAGGAGTGGTTATTCATATTTAAGCTCGCCAGGGCAGGGAAGCGGTCGTGCGACAGATAAATTTCCTCGATGGCGAAGGGCAGACCTTTAGCCAGGCGCAGGTTCTTCAAGTGGATCACCGTCGCCGCGGGGGGCAAGTGAAGCCCTTGCCTGACCTCCTCGCTTGTAGGGATCACTTCTTGAAGCAGGACCTGGTTCGTAGGCTCAAGGGCTTCAATGGACAAGTCTTCGGTAGTGCTGAACAGCGGCCCGGTGACCATGAAGCGGTGTTTCATCACTGGCGCAACAAAGGTACCCTTGGCGCGCATACGGATCAACAGGCCTTCGGTAACAAGCTCGCGCATTGCGCGGTGCACCACCAGCCGGCTGATCCCCAATTGCTCGCTCAGGCTATACTCGCCGGGCAGACAATCGCCTGGCTTCAGCTCACCTGAGGCGATCAGGGCTTTCACCTTTTCCTTGAGCTGGTGATAATATGGAACCGCGGATTGCTTGTCTATGGTGATGTTCACCTTTTACCTCACCTGATGATCATTACTACCAATAATCGGGCTAGAGAACTTCGCCAAGCGGACGCCCGGTAAGTGGGTCCCAGCCCAGCTCTTCATAGGCACCAGCCAGCAGGGTGGGCATGTCTGGGACAATGCCTTGTGTGCCACCTTCATTGAGCGGCTGTAGAAGAAGCTCCGGCAGGCGGTCATTGGCTTTGGTCAACCCCAGCTTAAAATTCAGCAGGCGTTTGATATTGACGATGCGCTTGCCGAGGGGGATCAAATCCAACAAATCCAGGTTCCAACCCGTAGCAGCGTTGATAAGCTCAGTGAGCAGGCTGGCTGGTGGGTTTTCAAACTGGCACAGGATGAGTGAATTGTACAGGTTGCGCCAGGCCTGGGTACGGGCAGCCATGCGCCCCTTTTCAACCGAATTCTCCTGGCGGTCCCCGGGAGGCAAGCCGATTTCAATGCCTCCCTCTTGGCCCAGGTCGAGGGTGAACATGTCGCCTTCCATATGGCAGGCGCCTCGGGGCGAGAGGGCATAAGTGACGGCCATGCCCACATAGGCGCGCGGGTCGTGCATGGGCACCTCAAGCCGGTTGACGGTGGCCGAAAGCTCCGGAACACCTACCCAGTCTGCCAGGGCGGCATTGCCATCTGCCAGCACATCACCAAAACCCTCCCGGCGGGCAGTCATCTCGATCAGGCGGAAGACCAGCTCGGGGTCACCATAATGGATTTCCAGTCCTTCCGTGTCTTTGGCAGTCAGCAGGCCACGGGTAAATAGCTCGCAAGCCAGGCCAATCGTTACACCCATGCTGATGACATCCAACCCGTAGCGATTACACAGGTGACCGGCATGGATGACCGCCGGCAAATCGAAGATCATGAGCAATGAGCCAAGCGCTGCTACGGTTTCGTATTCGGGCCCATCCACCTTTGGGTCATTATAGAGGTCTGTGTGAGTCTCCCGGCCGCAAGCGATGACACACTTGTGGCAGGCAGTATTGCGGTTAAGGTACTTATCGGCTAGATCTACCCCGGAGAGATCATCGGCTTGAGAGTATTCTCCCAGCTGGAAATACAGAATGGGCATATCACCCAACATATGGCTCAGGTTTACACCACCGGCAGTGCCATACTGGCGCAGCGATTGGGCAAAGAAATCGTCTTTATATAACCCAAGGATGCGCTGGGTGAGGGCCTTGTAGTCCTTGGGTGCATAAAGCGGCACTTCCTCATGGCCACGTACTGCGATGGCTTTCAGGTTCTTGGAGCCCATCACCGCACCCAATCCGGTACGGGCGGCAAAACGACCGTGATCATTCGCAATCCCGGCCAGCCTGACCCGATTTTCACCTGCCAGGCCGATACAGCTCACCCGCACTCGCTCATCACCGAGCTCTTGACGTAGGTTTGCCTGGGTGGTGTACGGATCACTGCCCCATAAGTCGTTCGCCGGGTGCAAAGTTGCCTGGCCATCGATGATCGCCAGCCAGACAGGTTGATCGGCCCGGCCAGTGATGAGCACCCCATCGTAGCCAGCATAACGCAGCTCGGGTCCAAAAAAGCCGCCGCTATTGGCTTCTCCCCAAATACCCGTCAGTGGTGAGCGGGCACAAGCGCAATAACGACCGGCGGAAGTCAGGGAAGTGCCCACCAGAGGACCAGTAAGGAAGAGCAGGGGATTCTCAGAGCCAAGTGGATCGATGGTAACATCTAGGCGATCATAGAGATAGCGCGCCCCCAGGCCACTCCCGCCTACGAATCCACGGGTGTAGCCTTCGTCAAGAGCTTCATCCCACAGCCTGGAGTCTGTAAGATCCACCCGCAGGATCCTACCCATAAAACCGTTCATAAGTGATCAGGATCCAAAATCCGTATCGATCTGCGAGGCGATCTTGGTCAGCATGTAAGTGGCCTTGGGATTGCGCTGGACCTGGGCCATGCTGCCAACCAGCTTGAGCTTACCCGAGAATATCCCTTGTAAGGGGTCGAGCCTGCCTTCCATTACCTTCCGCCAGGTGCCAAACGGCGCAGAGGTGGTAAACAGGGCTTTTTTCTCGTCAGGGCTCTTGAGTAAGCGAGGATCTGAAGCCTTACCGTGTTGGAGGTTGATGTAAAAGTAGGTTGTAGCCTGATAATCCGCGTCGGGAAGGATAACGAAGATGTTATCACCCTCCCAGTTGGCAGCAGCCTGTGCATATTCTTGGCTGGCATTGAGTCGGTCGCATAATTCTTTGATCCATTCTTCTGTAGCAAATTTGATGGGCATCAGAGTTGATCCTTTCTGTTTATTCACCAGTGATTAGCTGTAATCTCGGCAAGTTATTCGATTTCATAACTGGCATCCAGGTATCCACTTAAGCCCAGGCGCATCATTTCGCGTCCATCGGGTGAGGCACCCATGCCGTATAGGAAGCCTGTTTTGGAAACCTCATAAGGTGGGTGCTTGGCAAACTCGACTCCGTTTTTGAGGTCATGGATGAACTTTTCGGCGATCCCAGGTTGAGTCTGCGGCAGCGTGATGCAAAAATGGAAACCGAGTGGGTCCTGACAGCCATTCATCCGCCAGCCTTTTTTGTACAGGTAGTCGTTCACAAAGTACGGATCGACCACATCGGAGGTTAATGCTATGAGGAAGGTCGACTTACCCATAATACGCATCTCGGGGATATCGGCAATTCCTTCGCGGATACGCATGGATGTGTCCATGATGGCTTTGG
Source organism: Anaerolineales bacterium (assembly GCA_003105035.1). Classification (NCBI taxonomy): domain Bacteria; kingdom Bacillati; phylum Chloroflexota; class Anaerolineae; order Anaerolineales; species Anaerolineales bacterium. The sequence continues at coordinate 178,849 of PQAL01000043.1, forward strand.
CGGCTTTCAGGTAGCCTTCTTCGCCCATGCACACCATGGCCGCCCACATCGCTGCTGCCAGACCTCCCGACCGGCTGCCCTGGTTGGTGGGGGAACAGTAAGCACCGCCCGGCCAGTCTTCCTGGGCAAAGTAAATATAGCGGCGGAGGTCCTTATTCCTGAAGTTGATGGTGGATGTGCCTTTAAGCGAATAGCCGTATTTATGTGTGTCGCAGGATATCGAGGTGACACCCGGCAGGCGGAAATCGAAGACCGGCACATCGTAACCGAGTTTTTCGATCCAGGGCAGGAGGAAGCCACCCAGGCAGCCGTCCACGTGCAAACCCAGACCATATTCCAACGCCAGGTCAGACATCCTGCTGATCGGATCAACTACCCCGTGCGGATACGTGCCAGCTGTTCCAGCCAGGGCAACCGTGTTGGCATTGATCTTGGCGTGCATTGCATCGACATCCGCTTCAAAGTCCGAGGTAACCGGCACGTGTACGATCTTCATCCCCAGGTAGTGAGCTGCTTTAACATGGGCGGGGTGAATGCTTGTCGGCGCGATGACCTCCGGTGAGCTGATCCCCTTGGTGTCCCTCCCCCATTCACGGTACGCGTATATGGCATTGAAGATGCTTTCCGTACCACCTGAAGTCACTGCGCCTGCTTCTTCATCCATCGGGTTGACCTTTGTCACCTCATCAGCATGCAGCATTTTCCCGACCATCGACAGCACTTCGGCTTCAAACTTGGTCATGCTGGGGCACAGGTCGCGCTGAAGCATGTTTACATAAGAGAACATGCTGAAGACTTTGTTCAGGAATTCATAATGCTCCATACCTCCGTGATACATCGTCCCAGAGCACTGCCCGGTTTGCCACTTCTTGTTTTCTTCGGTAGACATATACGCCAGCTCTTCCAAGACTTCCTCCTCGCTTGAGCCCTTCTCAGGGAGCCGGGAGTAAACCTCGAAAAGCTTGTTGTAAGGGTGCATCTCACCGAATAAGTCGAATGAATCTTGTTCGTCAGACACGGTATCTATCCTTTTAAATGGTCGTTAGTTTACAGATTATTGTTCAGCTTATGGTAGACCGGTTTCAAGCGATCCTTGGCTTCCAGTAACCGGTCGAATAAGTCGTCGTAAAGAGCTATTGTCTTGGTGTTTGGCTCGAAGATGCGGTCGAATTTGACCATGGCGGGGATGTCCTCCAGTTTCACCAGCCCCAGACGGTTGTAGGCTAGCAACCCCATCCCAAGCACATTGTGCAGGCGGGGATTGGCCTGGCGGTGCATGGGGATGCCCACCACATCTGCCATGACTTGCGCCCATACGTCAGATAGTGCCCCACCGCCGGTGAGCCGCCAGTATCTGAAGGTACGGCCAGAGAGTTTTTCTGCTGGCCCACGCAGCCAGCGCCAGTTCATGGACAGGCCTTCATACACAGCCCGCATGAGGTGACTGCGGGTGGTGCTGTGCGAGATGTTCAAGAAGCCGCCGCGGACAGCGACGTCTTCGCCGGGTGACAGGATGCCGTTGAACCAGGGCATAAAGAGCACACCTCCACTGCCAGGAGGAGCTTGCAAGGCTGCCTGGTCGGCGTGGGCGAACACTTCAGCGGGAACTGCGCCTGGGTTTAGCGTGTCCTGCGTGCAGAACAAGTTCTTTAAGCTGGTCTCAAGCACCTTGCCGTTATTCCCCAGGTCGGCCCAGAACAGGTAGCTGTCTTTGATCCCGGATGGTATGGTGCAAATGGTGTGGGTCAAATCACCTTTTTTGAAGGGTAAATGGAAGGCCATGTGCCCCGAATTTCCCATGCAGGCGGCTGGTTCGGCATCACCGATCGAACCGGCACCCACAGCCGAGGTGCTGTTGTCATTTACACCGCACACAACTACCGTCTCTGGGGAGAGGCCAAGCTCTGCCGCGGCTGCTGGGGTAAGATTTCCCAGGATGCCATCAATGGGGTGCAGGTCGGGAAGTTTCTCACGGTCGATGGTGCTCATCTTGATTAGCCAGGGGTCGTAATCCTGCTGATCGAGACGACGATTGTCGACGACCAGCATGGGCAGCACGGTATTCTGGGTGGCGGCAAACTTACCAGTCAGGCGCATGTTGATGTAATCGGTGGGTTCAAAGAACTTATAGGTGCGCTGGTAAATCTCTGGCCGCTCGTGCTTGATATATAGCATGTGGCCCAGCGCATCGGTAGGCGAGGGAGGAAAGCCGTGTTTATCAAGGTATTTAAGCAGGGTGGTCAGCTTGTATCCTTGAATGCTCGGGAAGCCTTTCACCAGCTCGTGGTTATGAGGCGCACCCCGTAGATCCATCCAAGACATAACATTCATCAGGGGTTGCCCCTGCTCGTCCACCGGCAGGGTGACAGACCACATACTGGTAACTGCCACGGCGATGATAGATTTCGGCGATACTCCCGAGGATTGCATCACCTTCTTCACACAGGTGGTGATGCTCGTCCACCACTCGGCCGGGTCATGCTCGGCGCCCCCACCTGGGAGAAAAAACAGCTGCACAGGGGCCGAGGTCCAGGCAGCGACACCACCTTCCCGGTCGACCAGACCAACTTTCGGGCCACCTGTCCCCAGGTCGATAACGAGGACAACCTCATCTGGATGTTTGCCTTCCATCATCGTTGAATCCTCCTGTCTGGTTATGTTAAACGGCTGGACGAACCTGTCTCTGGCGATTATATATCATATATGTATAAATGTATATACAAAGCACAGGGAACTGACTAATCAAGCGTATCCTGTCGTCAACATTGCCATCCTTCCTTGTGTGCTCATGAAGAATCTGACCGACGATTTGATAGGCTTTCCCACAAGTTTGTTCATGCCAACGATCTGGTCTGCGTCACCGACGCGCTAATGGAAAATCAAGGCAAGTTTGGAGCCTTCCTGTGCTATACTCTTTGAAATCTCATTTCAGCCGTTACATCAGGGTTACTCAAGCTAGTGCACCCCCGTTATTTGGAGAAAGTCATGAAACGATTTTTCAAGAAACGCCCGAACTTATTTATTGAGCACATCAGTAACCAGGCAAAGCTCACCCTGGAGGGACTGGATGCCCTGAAGGCTTACATGGAAACCCAGGATACAGCCGCGGCAGAATTATTGAAGGTGAAGGAGAAAGCTGCTGATGAAGCCCGGCGTATCTTGATCGACGACCTGAATAGGACCTTCGTCACACCCTTCGACCGGGAGGATATCTTTGCTCTCTCGCGAACCATTGACGATGTATTGGATTATGCCTACAGCACCGTGAGCGAGATGGAGATATTGAAGGTGGCGCCGACAGAGTATATGATAACCATTGCCTCACTGCTACGCGATGCCGCCAACGAGCTATACCTGGCGGTGTGCTGCCTGGAAGAGCACCCCGCAGTGGCCAACAACCATGCCCAGGGTGCCAAAGCCATGGAGAACCGGGTGGAGGGGGTGTACCGGGAAGCCCTGGCTGATTTGTTCAGGGGAGCCGAGGATATCAAGCATGTGGTCAAGATGATGAAATCGCGCGAGGTGTATCGCCACCTCAGCAACGCAGCCGACCGAGGCGATGAGGCTGCCAACGTGATCGCGGATATTGTAGTAAAGATCGCCTAAAAATACATATTCCAACTAATAATGTCTCCTATCCTCCTGGCTGTCATTGGGCTGGCGCTGGTGGCTAGCTTCATAACAGGCATTCACGATTCAAGCAACATTGCAACGATGATCTCATCCCGGGCGTATCCTCCTCGGCTTGCTTTATTCATTACGGCTGTGGCGGAGTTCCTGGGGCCGTTGGTGTTTGGCGTGCAAGTGGCTAAAACCATTGGTCGGAATATCGTCACACCCAATTCGATCACCATTCAGGTCATCCTGGCTGCTTTGACTAGTGCCATCCTGTGGATCTTGTTGACCTGGTTCCTGCGCCTACCGAGCAGTTATTCGCATGCCCTGGTGGGAGGCTTTGTGGGAGCGGTGCTGGTGGAGGCAGGCTGGCAGGCGATTCAGATGAATGGCCTGGTGACAGTCCTGATCAGCTTGTTTGTGTCTCCGATGATTGGATTCGCCATGGGCTGGTTGCTGCTCACCCTGTTGCTGCGGCTGAGCTGGAATGCCTCCCCCAAGGTTAATAACCTGTTCAAACGCAGCCAGCTGGTGAGCGTGATCGCCCTGGCACTTGGCCAGGGAGCCAATGATAGTGCCAAATCGATGGGCATGATCACGCTGGCCTTCATGATCGAAGGCTATTTGCACGTCTTCTTGGTCCTGCCGTGGGTACAGGTAATTTGCGCCCTGGCCTTGGCCCTTGGCACAGCGTTTGGGGGTATGCGCCTGATCCGCACTGTGGGAGGTAAGTTTTATAAGATCCGGCCTGTGGATGGTTTTGCCAGCCAGCTGGCATCAGCAGGGGTGATCATCGGTGCCTCGCTGCTGGGGGGGCCAGTCAGCACCACTCAAGTCGTCAGTTCAAGCATCATGGGCGCGGGAGCTTCGGAACGGATCAACAAGGTCCGCTGGGGGATCGGACGAAATATCGCCACTGCCTGGTTGCTTACTATCCCATCGTCTGCATTACTGTCGGCTGGTCTCTATTCGCTCTTTTCCCGCCTGATTCAGTAAACCGTCCTTCACTTCAAACCTATTGCCCAAGCCATGTATTCAGGGCGAGGCGATACCTGGGAGAATAAGCTTTTATCTGCTGCATGTCATTTGGGCGGCTCTGGAGCCAGGCAATGATGTGGATGAACCAGCTGCTTGATGGAATCTCGTGGCGTGAAATTAACCCATCAAGTTCTGCCAGCCGATAGTAAGCAATCCGCTCCACTTCCCCACGATCGAAATTCACCGTAGCCGGATTCACCTTGCCCCAGTAAAGCGAACAAATCTCAAGGTCGTTAATGCCGTACTGCATCGAGAACTTGACCATGGGATACAGACGTATGCGCTGAAGACCTAACTCCTCCCACAAGCCACGCCGAGCAGCCTGGAGGTAACTCTCACCAGCTTTTACATGCTCAGATACAGAACAATCCAAGGCCAAGGGGAACGCTTGCTGGAGCCTGCCACGCACCTGCACCAATAGTTCACCGTCGGGGGTGAAGAGTAAAACGTGGATACCCCGGTGGCGAAGACCCTGGCGGTGAACAACCGAACGCGTCTCCTGGGTAATTACCTGATCATTATTATTGACTACATCAAGCAGCTCATCAGACATAAGGATATTGTATTCGTTAAATACAAGGGCGCAAAATGAACTTTTGCGCCCTTTAGTTTTTTTAGGTCCTGACTACTTTGAGAAGTAATCCACCACCTGGCTCACATGCAAGACACCATCAAAGTTCAGAGTCTTGTCACCCTTGCTCAGCTTGCCTTTCTCACCATCGGGGTCACCCAGGCAGGTGACGATGATATCTCCAGAAGAGACATCCTCCTTCTCCGTGTAAGAATTGGTGGTCACCAGTACTTTTGCACCGGCAGCTTTGCCTGCCAGAACGCCATTCTTCGAATCTTCAACGATAAAAATCTCTTCCGGCTTCAATCCCAGGCGGCTGAGGGCCAGGTTGTAGATCTCAGGATCGGGCTTCTTCTTGCTGACCACATCTCCAGCCAGCACGATATCGAACTTGATATCTGAAAGAATCTTCTCAGTGACGGCTTTTGCGGCTTGCTCGTTGGAGGTGGTGCAAACGCCGATCTTCAAACCAGCTGCCATGGCTTCCTTCATGAAGCGATGGATGCCCGGGCGTAAAGGGAGCTTCTCCGATTCGATCAGCTCAACGAAAATGGCGGTCTTGCGCTTGTGCATCGCCTTGATCAGGTCATCCACCTGTTCAGGCGGAATGGGCTTACTGAAACCCTTGGTCTGCAGGTGATGCTTCATGCGTTCCTTACCACCCGCAACCTGCAGCAGCTCGTGGTAGTACTCCACCGACCACTCGTCGGTAAAACCAAACTCATTGAAGGTCATATTGAAGGACACCCGGTGACCATCACGCTCGGTGTCGATGATCACTCCGTCCTGGTCGAAGAACACAGCTTTAATCTTTCCCATAATCGCTCTCCTCATTTGTGTTGACCTGCAGGTTGGGGACTCTGCCGGTTTGTATAACACCTAGCTGGTCAAAAATTCGCGGACGACCTCGACAGCCATGCGGTTCTCTTCCTTGGTGCCAATGGTGATGCGGAACCAGCCGTCTGAGCCGTATTTTTCGGTTTCGGGGCGGAAGATGAGACCCTTCGATTCAGCAAAAGCCACCATATCTTTCCCCTTCTTGCCAGTTGCCCCACAGTCAAACAGGATGTAGTTGGCCTTGGACGGGAAGATGACCAGGTTGGGGACTTCACTGAGAGCTTCGGTGATGTAATCCACCTCGGCGTTGTTGAACTTCACGCGGAAAGCCAGCGCTTCTGTATCTTCCAGGGCAGCCAGGGCAGCCCACATGGGGATGGTGCCCACATTCCACGGGAGCAAGGCAGCTGAAATCTGACCGATCACATCCTTGTCACCCATGGCATAGCCAAAGCGCAAGCCTGCCAGGCCGTAAGCCTTGGAAAGCGTGCGGGTGACAAGCACGTTCTTATACTTCTTGGTCAACTCCACCTGTGACAGCTTCAACCCGGCATACTCGACATAAGCTTCGTCGACGATGAAGGGGATACCGGTCTCGGCAATGCGCACGAAGTCCTTGGCATCCATGAAATTCCCGGTGGGATTGTTAGGATTGGCGATCACGATGATCTTGGTTTTATCGGTGATAGCCTTGAGGATCCCATCGGCATCGTAGTGCATGTATTTATCCTTGTAAACCATGGGGACACTGACCATCTTGCCACCCAGGATGGTGCCGCGCAGCTTGTAAATGCCGAAGCAGGGTGTGTGCTGGATGACCTCTTCCCCAGGTGCCAGGAAACAGCGGAAGATATTGTCATAAACCTCGCTGGAGCCATTGCCAAGCATCACATTTTCGGGGCCAGCCAGGTTGTTGATCTCGGCAATCTTACCGCGCACCACCAAGCCCTGGTCAGGATAGCGGTTGGCCATCTTGGCATACTTGATCAGCGTCTCCAAAACTTTCTCGGACGGTGGGTTAGGGTTCTCATTGGACATCATGCGGTGTAGCTCGGGTTTTCGCCAGGCCAGCTCAATGTGACCTGAGACGTACATGGGGATGCCTTTCACCCAGGGAACATAATATTCGTCGATATTCTTCATTGCTATCTTTATACTCCTAGATAATTTTAATTTAAACTATCAAGCGTGGGTCGCTGTTGATCCATGCCTTATGTTCATTATTTTTGAATGGTTAAGCTTTACCCGCACTGCCAAGCATGTCAATCCAGTGGCTGACTGCCCCACGGATCGCATTCCTGACGGCTGCATCGACCTTGCCGGGATCGTATTCCTCGCGGTGCGTGTTGATGTAATCATACTGGGCATCGATCATGGTGCGTTTCAGTTCGGTCGACACATTGAATTTCGCCCCACCCATCTCGATCAGCTTCTTGATGTAATCTTCGGGTAAACCCGTACCTCCGTGCACCACCAGGGGGGTCTTGATCGTCTTGCCGTTGAGTAGCTGGTTGATCTCGCCCAGGCGCTCAAAATCGACCTTGGGGTTCTTGGTCTTGTATACACCATGGGCGGTGCCAATGGCAGGGGCAAAGATATCCAACCCGGTGCGCTCGACGAACTCAACTGCCTGGATGGGATTAGCCAGCTGGGTCTCATCTTCAGCTACCTTGATCTGGTCTTCAACACCGCTGACGGTGCCCAGCTCGCCCTCGACAGAAATGTTCCCAAGCTTGTGGCAATAATCGACCACCTCCTTGGTCTGCTGGATGTTCTCGTCAAAGGATTTCTTGGAAGCATCGATCATGATATTCGTATAGCCGGCATCCGCGCATATCTTGCAGTGTTCGACTTCCGTACAGTGGTCGAGGTGCAGGCAAATGGGGATCGGCGCAGATGAAGCGATGGTCTTATAGACTGCCACCAGCACATCAACCCCCAAGAACTTGGAAGGCTTGACCGAAGTCTGGATGATGAGTGGCGCTTTTTTGGCAACAGCTGCCTCGATCACCCCTTCCATCTGGTTGATATCGGTGATATTGAAGGCGCCAACGGCGTATTTCCCCTTGGCAGCTTCCACCATGATTTCTTTCGCGTTGACAATCGACATATTTACCTCCTTAGTAAATGGATGTCATGGATATTGGATAATAATGATTCCTACCTTATTGGCGCAGGTTCATTCTATCATGAATAAATCCTTCAAGACCAGTGAAACCCTTGGGGAAGGTTTCCACAGTGCTGAGCGTAGAAGGATGGTCGTTAAACTGCTCCACTGGGCTACTGGTGCGTCGAGACGTAGTGTTGAGCCCACCACTAACTGATTACGCTTTGATTCTTTCTCCCTTTGGATCCCACAAGGGTGACTGGACAACAACTGCACCCACCTGTTCTCCAAAGAATTCAACCTTAAATTCAGTGCGTGCTTTGGCATACTCAACGGGCAAGTAGGCATAGATGATGCTTTTTTCTACTGAATAGCCATATCCACCGGCAGCTACCCAGCTGATAGCCTTACCCTCCTTGGTGCGGATGGGTTCCTTACCAAGGGCAATGGTGCGGCTGTCATCGAGTGTCAGACAGCACAATTTACGAGTGACCCCGCTTTTCTTCTGGTCCAGCAGGGCTTCCTTGCCAATGAACTCCGCTTTGTCCAGCTTGACAGCAAAACCCAGGCCGGCTTCCAGGGGAGTGTAATCGGGGCTGATCTCGCTGCTCCAATATCGATAACCTTTTTCCAGCCTGAGTGTGTCGATGGCTTTGTATCCGGCAGCCACCAGTCCTTCGGGTTGGCCGGCTTCCCATAGAGTATCCCATAGGCGCAAGCCGAATTCCATGGGGCCGTAAAACTCCCAGCCGAGCTCACCCACATAGGTCACGCGGCTGGCCAGCACGGGTACATCCCCGACCATGATGTGTTTGGCGGTCATATAGGGGAAACCCTCGTTGGAGACGTCTGCGCTGGTCACCTTCTCGAGGATCTTGCGTGCCTTGGGCCCCCACAAACCGAGGCAGACGTAAGACGAGCTGACATCTTCAATGGATACTGATCCATCCTCGGGCATGTTCAAGCGTAGCCAGGAAAGGTCGTGTTGACCGAAGGCGGTGCCGGTGATGATGAAGAAGCGATCCTCAGCCAGGCGGGTAACAGTGAAGTCGCACTCGATGCCGCCGCGTTTGTTCAGGCACTGGGTATAGACGATGGTACCCACCGGTTGGTCAATATCGTTGGCGCACAGGTGGTTGAGGAAAGCCAGGGCACCTGGACCGCGCACCTCAAATTTGTTGAAGGATGTCTCGTCGAATAAGCCGGCATTTGCACGAGTCATCAGGTGCTCATAGCCGATGGCACGCGACCAGTTGTGGTGTGACCAGCCTTTCGGCTCGTGCCCATGGCGAGCCTTTTCTTCATAGGGCTTGAACCAGTTGGGTCGCTCCCAGCCGGTCTTCTCACCGAAATGGCAACCCAGGGCCTGCAGGCGGGTGTAGGTCGGCGATAAGCGCAAGCCACGCCTGGACAAGCGTTCTTCGCTAGGGTAATGGATGTCGTAATATTGGGTGTAGGTCTCGATCGTACGCGCCACCGTGTAATCCTGGCTGTTGTAGTTGGAACCGAAACGGCGGACATCCAGGCGCCAGACATCCCACTCGGGGTGGCCGTCGATGATCCACTCAGCCATGGTCTTTCCAATTCCGCCCGCGCCAGCCAGCCCATGGGCACAAAAGGCGCAAGCCACCCAGAAGCCTTTGACAGAGGTTGGACCCAGTAAGAATTCGCCATCAGGGGTGAAGCCTTCCGGCCCGTTTAACAGCTGGATTACCTCAGCCGTCTCAACGGCGGGGACGCGTTTAATGGAGTTTTCCATGAGTGGGGTGAAACGCTCCCAATCGGGGGGGAGCAGCTTGTATTTAAAATCACGCGGGATACCTTTCAAGCCAAAGGGAGCCGGGTTGCGTTCGTAACCGCCGGTCACCAAACCGCCCACCTCCTCACGCCAGTAAACGAGCAAATCGGGGTCACGCAGGGTGGGAAAATCATGCCCCACGCCCTCGATCGGGCGCGTGATGATATACAGATGGGCCATGGGGACCACGGGCAGATTGAGGCCGACCATTTTCCCGACCTCACCACCCCACTGACCTGCCGCATTCACCACGACTTCGGTCTGGATGGTTCCCTGATCGGTTACCACGGCGTTGACCCGTCCGTTCTTCAGGGTGATCTTTTCTACGTTGGTATCGGTGAAGAATCGTGCCCCGCGCTTCTTTGCACCCATGGCTAGGGCATTGGTGAGCCCGGTCGGATCAATCACCCCATCATTGGGGGTATAGGCGGCGCCGACCACGCCTTCCATATTCATGAGAGGGAACAGGTCATATGCTTCCTTGGGGGAGACGAGCTGCATGGGGACGCCAAAGGATTGGGCCATGCCCACCAGCCGCTTGATATCCTCTAATCGTTCGGGAGACGAGGCCAGGCGTAGGCCACCCACCTCACGCCAGCCGGTATCCTGCTCAGTTTCCTGTTTCAGGCGCCTGTACAGGTCGGTGCTGTAGTGCATCATGCGGGTCAGGTTGGCATCCGAGCGCATCTGACCAACCAGACCAGCTGAATGCCAGGTGGAACCGCTGGTGAGCTCGTGCCGTTCGAGGACGACGACATCCTTCCAGCCCATCAAGGTGAGATGGTAAGCGATACTGCAGCCGCCGACACCACCACCGATGATGACGACCTGGGCATGAGTGGGAAGATTAGACATAATCAACTACCTCCTTGAAGAAATAAGTGCAGATTGGATTGGATAAGCAGAAATTTCATTAATGTTCATCAAGGTCATGTTCACTATGACGGATTTCCGACAATGATCAATGTTTCTATTTCTGCCAGATTGAATCGGGTTTGGCCATTTCGGCCACAATATCGAAAGACGAGATGATACCCAATGGAAAAGCCTGCGGATTCTCTCTGTCGATCACCACCAGACGGTGGTAGTGTTTCTGGATCATCAAGCTGGCTGCTTCCTGCAAGGGAGCATGCATATCTATGGTGAGGGGCGGGTGCATAATGTCGCGCACGGTCAGGTGCTCATCGACACCGCTCACCACATAGGGCAGCAAATCCTTTCCGCTGACCACACCCTCCGGTTTGCCCTGAGCATTCACCACCAGCACGGAACGCCATCCCGCCTGGGTCATGGTGCGCGCCGCCGAGATAATTGGAGTCTTATCCCGGCAGACCAGGATGGAATCGGACATTACATCCGCCACGATCTCGCGGCGGTGTTTTTCTTCCTGGGCAATGCTGGCCACGAAGTCTGATAATGAAACGACTCCTACCGGCACAGAATCCTCGGTGACTAACAGGCGCTGGATGTCCTTATCGACCAGCATACGGGCAGCGTCGTCCACAGGCACGTCAGCATCGACGGTTTCAATGGGGGTTGACATCAGCTCACCGGCGGTCAGCTTACGCATGGTCTTTAACCCTTGGGCATCGGTTGCCAGCCATTCGCCGGCCAGTAAGTCATAATCGGATATGATGCCCTGGGGGATGTTGACCAGATCGACCACGATCAGGGCATGGATATGCTCCTGGGTAAGCAACACTGCCACCTGGCCAAGGGTTGCATCAGGCCGGCAGGTGTGCAACCCGCGGTGCATGAGATCACGGACACGTTTTTTCATGGCTTACTCCTGCGTATGAACTTCATCAACGTCTTTGTACCACTTCACCCGATCGCCAACCCTGGCGCGTAAGCGCCAGGCCATGGATTTAGGTTCCTTTTCAATGCGGGCCAGGGCGCTACTAACCTGTGAAGCGACCTTCTCTTTTTGGTCTGGCATGAGCTGGTCGTACCCCTGGGCTAATTTAGATACTTTCTCAAGGTTCATGGTAGTGGTTCGCCACAACCCCCAGTCGTTACTGCACAGGCTGGCAATGTGTTTAATGTTGATCGTCTCTTTATCCTGATCACCAAAGGGATGCTCAAGTAACAGCATGATGGTATCGATCACATCTTTTTCGTTAATCTGCACGATCTGCATTTTTTCGAGCAGCATCTCTGCCAGGGGTATGCTCGGGTTATCAACTTCCAGGCGGTTGTTCCAATAGATCACATGGCTGAAAGACAGCTTATCAAAGAACACATCGATGTGGATGCCGATTTCTGGCCGCTCAAAGATAGCTCGATCGCCTGTTGAGACGATGAACACCTCGCGGTTCTCCTGGTAACCCAGGCCGGCCATTAACACGCGGGTTTCCTTGGTCTGCTTGCGATACGCCGCAAAATCAATATCAGTATAGCGGCGACCCATGGCAGCCTGAAGATAACCGAACTGTGGGCAGTGCATCTGGAAGGCCAGGGAGCCGATCACGCGCATGACAATGCCGGCCGCACTGCTGGCGGTGAGAATGCGTTTTAACTCATTCTCGAACTTTTCCCGTTCTGCACGATCCTGCTCACCCATCCCGACAGAACTGTTTAACATACCTTGCTCCTATGCTGAGAAACTGGCGTTGAGCTTGCGTTGAACTTGGTGGTAAATTGCTGTACGATGGGAAAATATGATAGCTATTATAATAAAAAAGCCAAAATCTTGCAAATTTCTTCAGATTCTAATATAATCTACCATGCGAAATTTCAATTCCCTTCACAGAACAACCGAATGAATATGTAACACAATGAGTAAATCTCTCATTCCAGCTCAGCGGCGAGAGCGTATCCAGGGGTATCTAGCTATCCACAAGATCGTCCGGATGGACGAATTGTCTCGGATGCTGAAGGCCTCCGAAGCGACGGTGCGGCGCGATCTGGAATGGTTGGAGCGTGAAGGTGTGCTGGAGAGAACCCATGGGGGAGCCATCCTCAGCCAGCGCATGACCTTGGAGCCTGAATATCTCCAACGGGCATCCATTAATCCAGACGAAAAACGGCAAATCGGTGAGCTGGCAGCCTCGCTCATTAATGATGGTGAAATGGTATTTATCAATAGCGGGACGACCACCGCCCAGGTGATTCGTAATATCCGCGCGAATGGCGGAATCAGTGTGTTCACCAATAATCTGGTGGCGGTGCTGGAGGGTGGCGGGACGGGCTGCAAGCCGTATTTGCTGGGAGGCGAATTCCAGCCGCATTCCAACTCGGTGGCGGGGCGATTCGCCCTGGAGAATCTGCGCCAGGTGTATGCCGACAAGGCGTTCCTGGGGGTGGATGGGATCAGCCTGATCCACGGCTGCACTGTGCCATCCAGCGCGGAAGCAGAGATCATCCGGCTGATGATCGAGCGGACCAAGGGGGAGATCTTTATCGTGGCTGACCATACCAAGTGGGGCGTCGTGTCAAATTTCCAGATCGCCACCATCGATGAGGTTGATCATCTTGTCACCGATGCCGAGATCGATCCTACCACGCTTGAATCGTTGGATGCACATTTAGTTAAAATTCACATTGCGAATGGGAAGGACAACCATAATTCCATGGAAAGGCGGAAGTAGTAGATGAAAGATCAAGCACGTGTCGTCGTTATCGGTGGGGGGATCGTGGGAGCAAATATTGCCTATCACCTGGCGAAAATGGGCTGGACAGACCTGGTGTTATTGGACAAGGGCGAGATTGCCAGTGGGGAATCCTCGCACGCCGCAGGGCTGGTGACCCAATTTGCCACATCGCAGACCCTGATGCAGTTCCGTAAATACAGCATCGAGCTCTACAGCGGGCTGAAGCTGTTTGACCACGTCGGCAGCCTGCGGGTGGCTTCCTCGCCCGACCAGCTGGTTGAGTTGCGCCGTAGTGTGAGCCGCGCCAAGGCAATCGGCATGGATGTGGAGATCATCTCACCTGAAGAGGCGCTTAAGATCATGCCCCAGCTGAGCAGGGAAAACCTGTATGGGGCGATCTATTTGCCCAGGGATGGCCAGCTCGACCCCTACATCACGACGACCACCATGGTGCGGTTGGCGCGCGAGATGGGCGTGGAGGTAAAAACCTGTACGCGTGTGACCGGGTTTGAGCTCTCACCTAAAGGCGAGATCCAACGTGTGCTCACCACCCAGGGAGCCATTCGCACGGAGATTGTGGTCAACGCCGCGGGCATGTGGGCACCCCAGGTAGCTGCTATGGCGGGGTTGCACATCCCCACCACCCCGGTTGACCACCAGCACATTGCACTGAAGGCAGTCAGTGGTCATGAATTTGCAGCCAGCACACCCTGCCTGAGGGATCCGGATAACCTGGTCTACATGCGCCAGGAAGCAGGAGGCCTGGTGATCGGAGGCTACGAACCCGACCCACTGGCACGCTGGATCGATGGGGTGCCCTGGGAGCATGGCGATGCAACCCTGCCGGCCGATTACAACCGCTTTGAGCAACTACTGGAAGGCGCCATCCGGCGTATCCCCTTCCTGGAGCAAGCGGGCATCATCACCCTGGTGTGCCATCCTGGTGCCTACACCCCCGATTGCCAGCCCATGCTTGGCCCGATGGCTGGGGTACGCGGCATGTGGATCGCAGCGGGCATGTCACTTAATGGTTACGGTGGGGCTGGTGGGATTGGCAAGCTGATAGCGGAATGGATCATAGGTGGCGAAGCGACCCAGGATGTGTATGCCTACCGGGCAACGCGCTTTGCCAATTATTATTCAGACCCCGAATATGCCTGCGAGCGAACGCGGGAGTGCGTAAAATATTACTACCGCCTGAGATTTCCAAATGATGAATATGAGTGGGTACGCCCGCACCGGGTGAGCCCCGTCCATTACCGCCTGCAGGAGATGGGAGCAGTCTTCGGCGAAAAATTTGGTTGGGAACGCGTGAATTACTTTGAATCAGATAAACCCTGGCGACGGATGGGTGAAGATCAGCGCAAGTGGGGTTGGAAGCAGCCGCCGTATTTTGAGTGGGTTGGTAAAGAGCATCAAGCGGCGCGTGAAGGGGTTGCCTTGTTCGACCTGACCTCCTTCGGCAAGATCGAGGTAAGCGGTGCCGGTGCGCTGAGCCTACTGCAGCGGGTGGCAGATAGCAACATTGACAAACCTGTGGGCTCAGCGATCTATACCCAATTCCTGAATTCACGCGGTGGGGTCGAAGCGGATGTCACCATCTCACGCCTGGCGGAGGATTGCTTCTGGGTCATCACGGGCTCGGCTTTCATCGGGAATGACCTGGCCTGGCTGCAGATGTACCAGCAGGAAGGTGATGGACCAATTAGCATTCGCGACATCACCCAGGAGTACGCCTGCTTGGCATTATGGGGGCCTAATGCACGCTTGGTCTTACAAAATCTCACCAGCGACGACATCTCTAACGAGGGGATGCCCTACCTGCACGCCGGCATGATCCAGATCAATGGGGTCAGCATCTGGGCACAGCGGGTGAGCTATATCGGCGAATTGGGCTGGGAGCTGTACATCCCCAATAACCGGGCCACGCCGGTGTGGGATGCTTTAATGAGCGTCGGTCAGGAATACGGCATACAACCAGGTGGTTATAAGGTGCTCGACACTCTCAGGCTGGAAAAGGGTTATCGTTATTACACCGCCGATGTGACCCAGCTTGAAACACCGTTTGAGGCAGGATTGGGCTTCTGTGTCGATCTCTCCAAGGAAAGCTTTATCGGCAAGGATGCACTGGTCAGGCAAAAACTGGCTGGCCTGCAACGCAAGCTGTGCACCCTGGTGCTAGATGCGAATACATATACCCAGATTTATGGAGGGGAGGCGGTATATTACCAGGGTAAGGTCATTGCCCGGGTACGCAGCGGTGGGTATGGGTATACACTTAAGCAGAATATCCTGTATGCTTACCTGCCCGTGGAGCTAGCTAAAACCGGCACCGCCTTGGAGCTTGACCTGGTCGAAGGCCGCTACCCGGGAAAGGTGACCCCCATGGTGCTATTCGATCCCAAGGGAGAGCGCGTAAGGGCTTGATCCATTCTTAATAATTAGTATCTGTACCCGTGCGAGGTGTTCCTATGGAGACACAAGAAGCACAGAAAATAAAAGCACTGTTGGAAAGCCGCCAGCCAAACCATGGCCTGCCAAGACCGTTCTACCACGATGAGCTGCTTTACCAGGCGGAAATGGAAGCGATTTGGCGGCAAGGCTGGCTCTTCGCCGGGCATTCCTGCCAGATCCCCAACCCGGGTGATTATTTCCTTTACAACGTGGAAGGCGATTCGGTCATCGTCGTACGGGGGAATGACGGGCAGGTTAACGCCCTCTACAATGTATGCCGTCATCGTGGCAGCGTGATCTGCCAGGAAGCTGAAGGAAGTCTCAAGCGCTTCATCTGCCCTTACCACCAGTGGACCTACGACCTCAGCGGAAACCTGCTGCTCCAACGCGGCATGCAGGAGGACCTGGATAAATCGCAGCTTGGCCTGCACCAGGCCTATGCCAGGGAAGTGGAAGGGATGATCTTCATCAGCCTGGCTGAGACTCCGGTTGATTTCAACCCAGTAGAAAAGGCCATTGGCCCGGTTGCCAAACCTCAAGGTTTGGCACGTGGGAAAGTAGCTAAGATCATGGATTTTGATGTGAAGGCTAATTGGAAGCTGGTGTGGGAAAACAACCGCGAGTGCTATCACTGCAATGTAAACCACCCCCAGTACATCAAAGCCAACTTTGACCACTATAACGCCGATAATGCCATCCCACGCGTGGTTGAGCACCTGAAAAGGGTTACCACCCGCCTTGAATTCAAGCTGGCCGCCCAGGGCATGTCTCTTCGGGAGGAGACAGGGATGACTGAGTTCCCTGACCCCGAGCGTGGAATCTGGTATGCTGCCAACCGCACGCCATTAGTGGAAGGCTACGTCAGCGAATCGATGGATGGCAAGCAGGTTGCGCCCCTGATGGGTGATTACACCGATCCGGAGGTAGGCACCCTGCGCATCCGCTCCTTGCCGAATTTCTGGATTCACGCCAGCTGTGACCATAGCGTGGCGGTGCGCCTCACCCCGCGCGGCCTTGCCAATACCGATATCCGCATGATCTGGCTGGTGGACGGAAAAGCTCAGGAAGGCAAGGATTACGAGCTGGATAAACTATTGCCCTTCTGGTTATTAACTGCTCAGCAGGATTGGCACATCTGCACCAACCAGCAGGCGGGCGTCAACTCGCATGCCTATTCGCCTGGACCGCTCTCGAAGTATAAAGAGTACAACCTCGACCGGTTTCTCCGCTGGTATCTTCAGGAGATGAGGAATCACATCGAGAAATGAGTGAGCAAAAGCCCGTTTACGTCGGTTTTGGTATGCTTACCCCGGTGGCTATCATGGTGGTGGAGCAGCTGCCAGCACACAATTGCGGGGCGCTGGTCAAAGAGGTCAGCGAGTTCGTCTTTGATGATGCTGCCATTGTGGCCTGCCTGCTGCGCCAGTGGGATCTGCCGACCGCCATGATTGGGACCACCGTCGGCGACGACCCGCGTGGTCACCTGCTGGCGAAGCAACTCCATGACTGGGGCGTAAGCGGGGAAGTGCGTTTCTCCACCGAGATCAGCACCCCATGGGAAGTGGATGTCTCGGATGAGACTGGGGCACGAACCTACTTCTGGCAGCGGCCTGAAAAAGTACTGGATACACTGGATAGCGCAGACCTGTCGTTGATCGAAGGGGCGCGCATGCTGTATGTGGACTGGTACGATGGAGAGCACATCGTGCGCGCTATGGATGAAGCCAGACGGGTAAACGTGCCGGTGTTTTTAAATTTTGAGTACGGCCATTTTGACCTTGATCTTCTGAAGCGCTACGCGGGGCGAGCTACGATCTGCCAGGCGGTGACCGATGAAGCCCAACACGGCAACGTGCCTGCCATGGAAATTGCCCACAAGCTGCTGGCAGCCGGCGTGCAGACGGTGCTGATCACCATGGCCGAGGAAGGCTGCCTGGGCGTTCAGGGGGAGCAGGCGGCACGCATTTATGCCCCCAAGATGCATGTGGTGGATGGCTGCGGGGCCGGAGCGACTTTCTCTGCTGGGTATATTTTTGGTTATTTACGGGGGTGGAGCCTGTTGGAGTCTTTGCGCTTTGCCACCGCAGCTGCCTCCCTGAAAGTCACTCGCCCTGGGCTGAAGATGTTCCCCGTAGCACAAATTCAAGAATTGGCTGCCCAGCTGCGCGCCGAGCAGACGGTACCCACTGACGATGCACCCAAAAGGAGCGACGATTGATCAATTTTGCCACCCTACTTACCCCGGAACAAGTTAAGCGTACCCACACCGCCTCACTGGAGATCCTTGAGAATGTTGGTCTGCTGGTGCGGAACGAGGAGGCGCGCGCAATCTTCAAACGCTGCGGCTGCCAGGTGGATGGGGAGAGCCAAATCGTGCGCTTCTCACCGGCAGTGGTTGAGAAGTTTGTGCGTATGCTGCCACCTACCTTCACTTTTTACGGCCGCGATCCGCAGTTTGACCGCACTTTGCCTCAAGACGGACCGGTGATTGTCACCGGTAGCTCAGCACCCGAAGTGATTGACCCGCTGAGCGGAAAAGCCCGCCGGGCGCGTTCGGATGATATTGCCCGTATCGCTCACCTGATCAACGCTTTACCCGCCTACGATGTATTCTCAGTCTCAACCCTGGCCGATGATGCTCCACCGGGTCAATTTACCCTGGCCCGCCTGTACCCGGCCTTGAAGTACTGCACCAAGCCGGTACGCAGTACCACCAAGGATATGGAGGATATCCAGGCAATTATGCGCCTGCTGTATGCCATCGCGGGGAGCGAAGCTGCCTACCGTGAGCATCCCTTTGTGACCCATCATTACTGCCCGGTGGTGTCACCCCTGACGATGGACCACTTATCCACGCAGGCGATGATTTACTTTTGCAGGCAGGGCCTGCCGGTTTATCCAAGTATCGTGCCCAATGCCGGTCTCACTTCACCGATGTCAATGGCGGGTACTCTGGCCCAGGGCAACGCAGAATTCCTGGCAATTTCAGTGTTGTTGCAGATGGTGAAGGAAGGCAGCCCGACGATCTACGCCACCCTGCCGACGGTTGCCGACATGCGCACCGGAGCCTACGCTTCGGGCGGGATTGAATGCGGCATGCTGCACATAGCATTTGCCCAGATGGCCCGCTTTTACAACGTGCCCTGCGGAGGGTATATTGGCCTGTCCAATTCCAAGATCAACGATGCCCAGTCGGGTTATGAGACCGGCATGTCGACCGTGGCAGGTGTGTTAGGAGGGGCTGATATGCTCAATATGGGCGGCCTGTTGGATGCCCTCAAGGCCTTCGATTTCGCCAAAGCGGTCATCGACGATGAGATCGCCCAGATGCTCAAACGCCTGAAGCGGGGCATCCAGTTTGACGAGGAGGAGCTGGGGCTGGAGGTGATTGCCCAGGTGAAACCGAGCGGGTCGTTCATGCTCAGCCAGCACACCAAAAAACGCATGAAAACCGAAGCCCTGCTTACCAAACTAGCCGATCGAGATGCGCGCGAAACCTGGGAGAAGAAAGGCTCACTCGATACGCATGCACATGCCATGGGGCGTATGCGCGAAATCCTGACCACTGGAAGTACGGTGGTATTTCCCGAAGATGTCGAGCGGCGTATCCGCTTCGAGTTCAGAGACCTAGTCTCGGGAAACCTGGAGATGCCCATGGGGTTTCAGGATTAAAATATGTGCAGTACAACCTGCACACTGGCAGGAGAGGAATAACCGATGAAATTATATTTCGCTACCGACGTACACGGCTCGGAGGTTTGTTGGAAGAAATTCCTGGCCGCCAGTAAATTTTATGAGGTGGACACCCTGGTGTTGGGGGGTGACATGACCGGGAAAGCCATCATCCCGATTATCTCCCAGGGCGGTGACGATTATAAGGTAACCCTGCTGGAGCAGGTGACGATCCTGCACGGGAAAGAAGAAGTAGATCGGATGGTGCAAACCATCCAGAACCGGGGTTACTACCCGTATGTGACCGATCCCGACGAAGTTCAGGCGCTCGTATCCACCCCTGGCAGGCAGGATGCACTGTTCATGGAGCAGGTGCTCAAAACCATCCAGCGCTGGATGGACTATGCTGACGCCAAACTTGCTGGAACGGGCATCCAATGTTTCGTCTGCCCGGGCAACGACGATGTGTTTGAGATTGACCCTGTCATTGCAGCTTCAAAGTACGTGCGCAGCCTGGAGGGCGAGGTGGTGACGTTGGATGAGCACCACGAAATGGCCAATTCGGGCTGGTCAAACCCAACCCCGTGGAACACACACCGAGAAGAACCTGAGGAAGCCTTACTTAAACGGCTGGAAGACATCATCAGCAAGGTTAAGAATCCTTCCCAGGCAATCTTCAACTTTCATGCTCCCCCTTTCGGCAGTGGATTGGATGAAGCCCCTGAGCTTACCAAGGATCTCCGCCCGGCCTATGCAGGCCGTTCAATGATCCCGGTTGGAAGCCATGCGGTGATGAAAATGATCGACAAATATCAACCACTATTGGGTTTGCATGGCCATATCCACGAGGGCAAGGGTACACGAAAATACAAGAAGACCCTGTGTGTCAACCCTGGCAGCATGTATGAACAGGGTATGTTGAATGGTTTAGTCATCGAATTAAAACCCCAAAAGGTGGGTAACTATTTACTTACCACGGGATAGGTTCGTGGAGGGTGCTTGGAAAGGAGGCAATTATCCGGGATTGATGTTTGTATAAGCAGAAGGTCAGGTCCGAAGGTTTTTCTCGTCCAAAGCTTCCAGGTAGTTCGGAAGCTACATAACCAAAAAGGAGAATGCAATGAGTGACGTTTCTCTATTCGTTCGCAAAGCAAGCGGCCTGGTAAGGGCCTGGTCGGTGTTTGATGCGTTCATTTACTCCACTTTCTCTATCAATCTGATCACTCTCGGGCTTTTTATCTTCTCTTATTGTTATTATTTTGGGGGCAGTTTGATCAGTGGGGTGGTGATTGGAGCCATCTTCACCATATTTGAAGTGATTGTATATGCCAGCCTGATCTCAGCCATGCCGCGTGCTGGTGGTGATTACGTTTGGCAGAGCCGTATCCTGAACCGGGCGATCGGCTTCATCCTGGCTGTCACAGGTTGGTGGTTCATCCTGTGGCTGTGGACCCCTCTCTATGGCCAGATGCTGACCTACGAGGTTTATACACCGCTGCTTGCCATTGCAGGTTTCAAGGATGCTGCCCTCTGGTTCTTAACAAACACAGGGCAGTTTGTCGGCATGGCTTCCGTATGCTTGATCGTGTTTATTTATATTGCCATAGGTATGAAATGGTATGCCCGTATCCAGAAGTTCTGCTTCTGGGGTGGGCTGGTCGGCCTGGCGATCGTTTTCGGTCTGCTACTGTTTGGCAACCATGACACTTTCGTGGCTAATTACAATTCCATGGCCCCCATGTTCGGTGCGCAAGGTGGAGATGTGTACGCAGCCACCATGCAGGCGGGTGCAGACGCAGGGACGGTCGCTGGACCTTTATTCCCACTCGCTATCGGTGCCAGCATGTTGTTAGTGCCCATGCTCACTTTCTTCAACCTGTGGCCAAACTGGGGTTCCACCCTATATGGTGAGGTGCGCGGCGCTTCAGATTACAAGCGTAATTTTATGGGCATGTTCATGGCCATTGTGGTCACTACGGTAGGTGCGGTTATCTTCTTCCTGCTGATCGGCAAGACCATCGGCTGGGATTTCTATAACAATTCCAATGGCGCCTTCTGGAATTGGGGTTTTGGCTACACCACTACCCCACCACCATTACCCATCTGGCCTTACCCGGCTCTGTTTGCCACCTTCCTGGTCAAGAGCCCGGCGATCATGTTCATCGTGGTGCTATTGATGAGCCTGTGGTGGTTCGGCTGGTCCGGAACACTCTTTCTGAGCTCAACCAGGGTGATCTTTGCGGCTGCCATCGACCGCATGCTACCTGAGTGGGTCTCAAAAATTGAACCTCGCACCAAGACACCCCTCTTTGCCTTGCTGCTCATGGTGATCCCAGCGCTGATCATCTCATACTTGTATGCCTTTAAGATATTTAATTTCAATACCCTGGCGCTGGACGCCACGGTGGTCATCGCCATCACCTTCTTCGGTTCAACAGTTGCCGGGATCATCATGCCCTGGAGAGCCAAGGATGTGTTTGACGGATCTCCTATCGCTAAGTATAAGGTACCCATCTGGCTAGGTTGGATCGTAACGATCGCTTATGGATTGTTCTCGATCTACCTCATTTATATTTCGTTCAAGTACGGTTGGTCGGTGCTAAGTGGCTTAAGCGCGGTTGCTGCAGGTGGCACCACCTGGTTTGTGGTGCTTATGCTGGCGATACTTACCATTATCAACGCGGTAATATTGATATGGATCTTCTTCCACGTAGTCAAGGGCATCACCGCGAGTCAAGCCATGCCTGTTATTACCCTGGCAGGTTTGATCTTCCTGGGCTTTCTCGACTGGTTGCTGGTTATGTGGTTTTGGGATCCACAGACTGCAGATGGAATAGCAAGTTATGCCATTGGTTGGTCAAACGTTAATTCGATGATCTTCATGCTGATAAACTACATCGTTGCGGCTGCGATCTATTTCGGCTTCAGCGCTTACCGGCGGAGACAGGGTATTCAGATCGAGAAAGTTTACAAGGAAATCCCGGTTGAGTAGAAAACAGGTAAGAGGCGTTGTGGAGAAATATGAGAAACAGGCAATTCGCTGTAAAAACACTCTCCAAACTAGATTAATTGTGGTTTAATTATGGAATTCACAATTAGAACGCCTCTTACCCAAAAAAGCATCACCTGTCTCTATCTCGTTGCTTAATAAAAATATGTTTGAAAATAAAGGCAAGATGGGAGGTGGATCCGACAAATATTGCCCATGTTCCTGTTCAACCATAGATGTTTGATCTATTCATAACAATATTACGAGGAGAGAATAAGAATATGCTACACAGAAAGCTCGCATTATCAGTAATTTCGATTCTTTTAATTATCACCTTTGTGCTGTCCGGATGCGGTGGTGCTGCAGCCCCAGATGTCGCTGAAGGATATACTGGCACTGTGGTAAAAAGTGTTCCACAGGACCTGGTGGATGCCTGCAAAAAAGAAGGCGGGATGACCATCATCGCCACCCCTCCCGACTGGGCGAACTATGGCGAGATTTTTGCTGACTTCCAGACTACTACCGGTGTCAAGATTAACTCCCTCGACCCGAATGCCGGCTCGGCCGATGAATTAGCCGCCATCGAAGCCAACAAGAACAACAAAGGTCCACAGGCTCCGGATATCGTCGATGTCGGTTACGCCTATGGGGCGACCGGTATGGCATCAGGCTATTACATGCCATATAGGGTTACCACCTGGGACAAAATCCCCGACACTTTGCTAGGCATTCCTGCAAAGGACCCCAATGGTTTCTGGACCGGTGGCTACTATGGCGTGATGGTCTTCTTGGTGAACACTGCAGTCGTGCAGAACGTCCCCCAAAATTGGGCAGACCTGCTTAAACCCGAGTATAAAGGACAGGTTGCATTATCCGGCCCTGCCACCACCTCCAACCAAGCGATCCAGATCATTTATGCTGCTGGCTTGGCCAACGGCGGTACGCTGGATAACGCTCAGCCCGGTCTCGATTTCTTCAACGAATTAAACAAGGTTGGTAACTTTGTTCCGGTGGTTGCTAAGGTAGGAACTGTTGCCCAAGGCGCCACTCCCATCACTCCATTCTGGGACTATCTGGCCTTTGGTTACCGCGATTCATTCGCTGGTAATCCTCCAGTGCAGGTTGTTTATCCCTCCCCAACCATTGCCAGTATGTACGTGCAGGCCATCAGCGCCTATGCGCCCCACCCCAACTGTGCTAAAGTCTGGATGGAGATCCTCCACTCTGATGAGGGTCAGCTGGCCTGGATGAAGGGCTATGCTCATGGCGTGCAGCAGGCGGATCTGGAAGCCCGCGGAGTGATCCCAGCTGACTTAGCAGCCAAATTACCCGCTTCAAGTTCTTATGCCTCAGCAGTAGCTCCCAGCCCTGCCCAGCTTGAAGCAGCCACTACGCTGATCAAATCAGGCTGGATGACAACCGTTGGTGTGGCTCAATCCACTGCCACGCCCGAACCAACTCCGTAAATCGGTCATGACCGTTTCAGATGCAGTAAAGCGGGACGCGCCACAGGCGCGTCCCGCTCGAACCAAAGTATCCTGGGCGTGGCTGGGAGTCCTGCCTTTCTTCATATTTACCTTCCTTTTCCTTATCTATCCATCTTCGACCATCGTTATCCGAAGTTTTCAAGATTCGGTCACCAAAGCCTTTACCTTTGAAAATATCAATAAATTACTCCATTCTCAGTATTTGATCCAATCGTATTGGATTAGCATCAAGCTGAGTCTGATTACAGCTCTGGGCGGCGGTTTTTTTGGCTTCCTGCTGGCCTATGCAGCCATCCGGGGTGGGCTGCCAAAATCGATGTATGCGGCATTGATGACATTTTCAGGGGTGGCCTCCAACTTTGCCGGTGTGCCCCTGGCATTCGCCTTCATTGCCCTGTTGAGCCCTACCGGGTTATTAATTGGCTGGATGAGGGCACTTGGGTATAACCCTTATTTCCATGGTTTCACCCTGTACACATTCACCGGATTAGCCATTGTCTATATGTATTTCCAATTCCCCCTGATGGTGCTGGTGATTGCCCCTGCCATAGAAGGCATGCGCCGTGAGTGGCTGGAAGCTTCCGAAAACCTGGGAGCCAGTTCATTTCAATACTGGCGTTATGTGGCTTTACCCATTTTAGGGCCAGCTCTTTTAGGAACCATGATCTTGCTGTTTGGAAATGCCTTTGGGGCATATGCCACCGCCCAGGCCCTTACCGGTGGGCAGATCAACCTGGTAACGATTGTGATCGGCTCGGAGCTGCGTGGGGATGTATTGGGCAATGCCGGAGTAGGCTATGCCTTATCCCTGGGAATGGTGGTTATCATGGCTTTAGCAATTGTTGGGTATACCGCCCTGCAGAGGCGGACAGAGAGGTGGCTGCGATGAAGCGGGGCAAATTCTGGGCCTGGTTCATCATGTTCCTGGGTATCCTTTATTTCTTCCTGCCCCTGGTTGCAACCTTTATCTTTTCATTGAAAGCCAGGTTGGGTGAGCTGAGTTTTCAAGCTTATTTCAATATCTTC
Source organism: Anaerolineales bacterium (assembly GCA_003105035.1). Lineage (NCBI taxonomy): Bacteria > Bacillati > Chloroflexota > Anaerolineae > Anaerolineales > Anaerolineales bacterium. Next base: position 204,036 of record PQAL01000043.1, read on the forward strand.
AAAAGCCCTCAGTTTTTATACAATTTTGGAGCATCAGTAGTTTGGGCAACTTTTACGATCATCGTTGGGATCTTGATATTCGTTCCAACTGCGTTCGTAATCCGCCTCCGGGTGCCAAAAGCGCGTAGTCCGGTTGAGTTTATCACCTTGCTGCCCTTCGTAATTCCTCCAATTGTGTATGTCTTCGGTCTCGTGCGGACTTACAGCCAACCGCCACTCTTGATTGTGGATAATCCCGCGTTGCTTGTTGCAGCATACACGATACTGTCCATGCCCTACATGTATCGCTCTGTGGATACGGGAATACGAGCAATCGATGTACGTACATTGACTGAAGCAGCCCAAAGCCTTGGTGCCAGTTGGCCCACGATAATATTGCGAGTGATTCTGCCGAATATCCGCACCGCCATCTTGAGTGGAGCTTTTCTTAGTTTTGCCATTGTAATCGGTGAGTTAATTCTCGCCGGTTACCTTGTCAAACCTGCCTTTGCCCCGTACATGGCTTATGTGATGCAGCAAAAGGCCTTTGAGCCAGCCGCCATGGCTATCGTCAGCTTTGCCCTCACCTGGATTGCCATGGGCATCATCCAGCTTATTGGCCGTGGTCGAGGTGTTCAGGTTGGTGCTGGACATTAAATCTACAAAGAATGGTATCGAATGACACACTTATCACTTCACAACATTTCTAAGCAATTTGCCACGACCACTGTGGTTCAAGACTTCAACCTCGATGTGGATAAAGGGGAGTTTGTCTCCTTCCTGGGTCCTTCAGGCTGCGGTAAGACCACCACCTTGCGTATGATCGCTGGTTTCGAAATTCCCACCACAGGCACGGTGATGGTGGAGGGTAATGACATCACCCATAAAGCTCCCAACCAGCGGGATGTTGGCATGGTCTTCCAGGCTTACGCCTTGTTCCCCAACATGACTGTTGCCGGGAACATCGGCTTTGGTCTAAAGATACGTGGAGAAAAGAAAGAAAAAATCGCTGCTACTGTAAAGGAAATGTTGGCTTTGATCCACCTTGAGCAGCGCGGTGATAGTTATCCCAACCAGCTCTCTGGTGGGCAGCAGCAGCGCGTGGCCCTGGCGCGTGCCCTGGCCATTCACCCCGAGGTGCTGTTGCTGGATGAGCCGCTCTCCGCCCTGGATGCCAAAATCCGCGTCCAGCTGCGCGCCGAGATCCGTGCCATTCAGCGCAAATTGGGCATCACAACCGTCTATGTTACCCATGACCAGGAAGAGGCTCTGTCGATTTCCGACCGCATCGTGGTGATGTATGAGGGGAAGATCGAACAGGTCGGGTCGCCCTTCCAGATCTATAACTTCCCGCAAACGGCTTTCGTGGCTGGCTTCGTAGGCACGTTGAACACCACCTCAGCAGAAGTGGTCGACCCCGCTGCTCACTTGCTAAGGATCGATGGAGTTCAGCTTGAGACCTCTGATGACCTGGAAGGTAAGCAGAGAGGCGACAAGGTTACGATTGCCATCCGCCCCGAGCGCTTTAATTTCCTGGCAGTGGAAAAGAAAGCCAACATCCTGGACTGCACGATCGAGAACATCACCTTCCTCGGTTCAGTCGTCCGCATCCAGGTGGCAGTCGGCAGCAATCGTTTCTATATGGATACGTTCAACAACCCGTTCCTTGAGCTACCGAAGATTGGCGATAAAGACCAGGTGACCTGCTCGCGTGAAGCCGTCTTGGTACTCAGGCAGTGAAAACTTCTCGCTGACAACAGTTATTACTTTTCGTTGTACTGAATCAAACTCCTCGACGCACCAATTGGCCGGGGAGTTTTTGTTAAGATTAACCAAACAGTGCGATGAGGACGATCCCAGCGAAGATCACTGCAGCACCCAGGATGCGGATCTTGCCCATTTGCTCGCCTAAAAAGTACCAGCCTGCAAATGCGCCCAGCACCACACTGACCTCGCGGATGGCTTCTGAATAATTCACCGGGGCGATCGAATAGGCAAACAGGGCTGATAAATAGGCGACCACCGCCAGGACTCCCACCATGATCAGCCTGCCTGGCTGGGCGGTGAATGCTTTTATGCTTTCCTGCCAGCCATAGTGGCGTACGATCAGCGGGGAGGTAAACAGCGGCATCAGGATGAACAGGCTCAACCCATAGGGCAGAGCTGGGCCGTGCTTGACTGCAAAGCCATCCACCAGGGTGTAGATCGATATGACCAGAGCCACCGAAAGCGCCAGGGCAATGCCTCGCAGGTGAGGCTTGCCAGTGTGCTCCTGCATCAAGCTCGTGGTACCGATGATCACCAGGCCACCCACGATCATCAGAATGCCCACCAATCCCCCGAGGCTGGGAATTTCGTTGAGGAATAATGCGCTCCAGATCAGCACCAGTGCCGGAGCTGTCCCGCGTGCTACCGGGTAAACCAATGAGAAATCATGGTCGTTGTAGGCAAAGGTGAGGATGGCAAAATAGATAGATTCCAGGATAGTGCTGATTAGCACGAAGAGCCACATGCTGCGCGCAGGCAGACCAGTAAAGAGGATGGCAACAATCGAAACGATACTGCCAATCACCACTTGCCAGCCCATGGCCAGGTATTTTTGCTCAGATTTTTTAAGAAGCAGATTCCACAGGGCATGCAAGACAGCGGAAGTGAGCAACAAGGCAATGGCTAGGGCAGGCATGGCTTGTATTAAATCATAAACCTCCCTTGTATGCCAGTGAAACGCTCCCCTTTTGATAAAATTCTCTTATCTTCAGCGTGGATATATATCAACAGCCGGCGGAGCAGTAAGATAGCAAGACCGGGTATAATTATTTTTAAATGATAGTCTTTTTCTGCGAGGTGCTCCATGTTCACTGAAAAAACCGATCCACGCGTGATGACCAAAGCCCAGCTCCAGGCAGAGCTGCTGCGCTGTGAGTTTTGCGAGGAAAAGCCCTGCCGGGAGGCTTGCCCGGCGCATTGCTCACCGGCTGATTTCATCATGGCAGCTCGCCTGGTTCATCCATCGGATATCCGGCGTTCAGCAGCCGAGATCATGCATGCCAACCCACTGGGTGGTGTGTGCGGGATGGTCTGCCCCGATACATTATGTATGGCAGCCTGTACCCGGAAGAAATTTGATGGGGCCATAAATATCCCGCTGGTCCAAGCGACCATTGTTGAAACAGCCAAACACCTGGGAGGCATCCCAGAGTTCTCAAAACCGAGGTTGAACGGGAAGAAAGTAGCTGTCATTGGCGGGGGCCCGGCAGGCTTGGGAGCTGCGGCAGTCCTGGCTCAGCTGGGTTATGCGGTTGATATCTTCGAGAGCCGCAACCGCTTGGGGGGGATGATGGGATTAATCCCGCATCAACGGCTGGATAAAAAAGTTGTCGAAAGCGATATTCAATTTCTCTTATCTCTGGGTAACATCACTGCCAAGACCGGAAGCAAGATAGAAGATCCTGTCAAACTGCTGAGAAGCGGCTATCAGGCTGTATGCGTCACTGCAGGGTTATGGAAACCGATCGAGTTGGGGATACCCAATGAAGAGCTGGCCACCCGGATGGTTGATTTACTGGCCAAACCATATGCGCATCATTTTCAAGGTAGGGTGGCGGTCATCGGTGGTGGGGCAACAGCCCTGGATTGCGCAGTTACCGCCAAGGAGTTAGGTGCTGAGCATGTGGAATTCTTCATGCTGGAAAAATATTCGGAGATGCCCCTGACTGCCAGGGAACGTAAGGAATTAATCGAATATGACCTTGAAGTGAATGGCCGTATTCGTGTGAGCAAGCTTATCAAGGAGGGGAAACGCCTCACCGGTCTCGAGATGATCAAGGTTGAGCTTCCGGAAGGGAAGCCCTTCAGCCCGGCCAACATGCGTGAGGTACCCGGCTCTGAGGGCGTTCGCACTGGCTTTAGCGCGGTGATCATTGCCATCGGAATGCGCCCTACCTTGCCTCGCCAGCAGGAAGAAGGACTGTTTTACGCGGGCGACCTGCTCACCGGGCCAAAAACCGTCGTCCAGGCAGTGGCTTCGGGGAAGAACACCGCCCTGGAGATCGATGCGTATCTGACTGGAAAAAAGAAACCTGAGATTGAGAAACCAGTCAAGTCTTACTACCTGCTGCCTGGTTACCGCCCGCTTCCCGTACCACTCAGCACTGAGTTTTTCGGCAAGCCGATCCGCTCACCATTTTTGATCTCGGCTTCACCATCTACCGATGGACTGGAGCAAATGAATCGCGCTTATCAGGCGGGCTGGGCAGGCGGGATCATGAAGACTGCCTTTGATAATGTCCCCATCCACATCCCAGGCGAGTACATGGTAACATACACTCCCTATACCTACGGCAACGCCGATAACGTCTCCGGTCACCCATTGGACCGGGTGTGCCGGGAAGTCGAACAGCTCGTAAAGCAATGGCCTGACCGGCTGACCATGGCTTCCACTGGGGGGCCGGTCTCCGGCAACGATGAATGCGATGCGGCTGGATGGCAATCCAACACTAAAAAACTGGAATCAGCTGGTGCCATGGGGATCGAATATTCTCTCTCATGCCCGCAGGGCGGTGACGGTACGGAGGGTGCCATCGTTTCACAAAATGCTGCCCTGACGGCCCGCATCATTGATTGGATCATGCAAGTCAGCGACCCCGGGATTCCCAAGCTGTTCAAGCTGAGCGCGGCTGTCACCTCCATCGTGCCCATCTTGAGGGCAATCCGAAAGGTGCTCGACCGCTACCCCGATAAAAAAGCCGGTATCACCTTGGCAAATTCCTTCCCCACTCTGGCATTTCGCCCGGCAGATGGTCGCTCCTGGGAGGAAGGGGTGGTCGTAGGGATGAGCGGTGAAGGCGTTACCCCCATTTCCTACCTGACCTTAGCCCAGGCAGTACCGGAAGGGATCGAAATCTCAGGCAATGGTGGCCCGATGAATTACAAGGCTGCCATGGATTTCCTTGCCCTGGGTGTCAAGACGGTCCAGTTCTGCACGATCGTCATGAAGGAAGGTTACGGGATCATCAGCGATCTTGAGTCAGGCACCTCTCACATGATGCTGCAACGGGGCATACGCTCCATGCAGGAGTTGATCGGGATCGCACAGCCAAATCCCATCACCGATTTCATGGCACTCAGCCCGGTGAAAAAGATTTCTGAAGCAAATTATGATTACTGCGTCTCCTGTGGAAATTGCGCTCGCTGCCCATACCTGGCAATAACGCTGGACGAGCAGGGGCACCCCCACACGGATGCCACCCTGTGCATCGGCTGCTCAATCTGTGCTAAGAAGTGCTTCGTGGGTGCCATTAACATGCGCACGCGCACGCCTGAAGAGCTGGCTGTCTTGAGAGAGAATTAGATACGAAAGGACCCCTATGGCTACTCGCTTTGAAAACGGAATCGTGGTGACTTTAGGAGCGGTGAATCGCGTGATATGGAACGGCGCGGTGGTGACAGAAGGCGAAACCATCGCCGCAGTGGGAGATGCAGCCATCCTGAAAAAACAGTTTCCCGATGCACAGGCGGTGGATTGCTCCGGAAAGCTCATCCTGCCAGGTTTCATCTGCACGCACCATCACTTTTATTCCACCATGGCGCGCGGCATGGGCATCCCCGGGGAACCGGCGGCGAACTTCGTTGAGATCCTGGAGCGCCTGTGGTGGAAAGTTGACCGAGCACTCAGCGAGGAGGATATCCTCCTTTCAGCCCAGATGCCCCTGATCGATTGTATTCGCAATGGAACAACTACAGTCATCGACCATCATGCTTCACCAGCGATGAGGGAGGGTTCGCTGGACTTGATAGAGCAAGCTGTGAGGCAGGCGGGCTTGCGCGCCTCGTTGTGCTATGAGGTATCCGACCGCAACGTCTCCCAGGGTGGGGTCGAGGAAAATCATCGCTTTATCAAGAAGGTAGGCAAGGGTGATGGTCAGATTGCCGCTATGATGGGTATGCATGCCTCGTTTACTCTCTCAGATGCGACGATTGAAGAGTGTGTATCCATCGCAAATGAAGCAGGGGTGGGCTGCCATATCCATGTCGCGGAAGATGCTGCCGACCGAGACGATGCACTCGCCAAGTATAAAGTACCCACGGTGAAACGCCTGCAGAAACTGGGCGTGACCGGCAAGCAGTCCATTTTCGTGCATTGTGTGCATGTGGATGAAGCGGAGATGGACATTTTGGCGGCATCAGGAACAAGCGTGGTGCACAACCCCGAATCAAACATGAACAATGCCGTGGGGGTCACACCACTGCTCGCACTGTTGAAGAAAGGTGTGCTGGTTGGGCTGGGAACCGATGGGATGGGTTCCGACATGCTGGCACAAATGCGTTGTGCTTACCTGCTGCACAGGCTGGCTAACCACGACCCGCGGGTGGCCTTTATGGAAGCTCCCCAGCTTTTGCTGGGGAATAATGCTGACATTGCAGAACGGCAATTTGGTCTCAAGCTGGGTGAGCTGGCCGAGGGCCGTCCAGCCGACCTGGCTATCATCGATTACCAACCACCGACACCGCTCAGTGAGGCGAATTTCCTAGGGCATCTCATCTTCGGACTGGTGGATGCCACCGTTGATACCACGGTTTGCAAGGGGAAAATATTGATGAGAGACAAGCAAATCCTGAGCATGGATGAGGAACGACTAGCAGCCCGTTCGCGCCAGCTGGCTCCAGAGATGTGGGCACGACTGAACGCTTTATAAGAACTCAATAATCAATAAGGATATGAATTTGGGGGGAGAGAGGTAAATATAATGGAACGTATCGCGTTATACCTGCAGGATGCGCATGACTTGCGCGATGGCCTGGATTATGTCCGTTATGCGGAGAGCAAGGGTTTTGAAGCCGTCTGGCAGGCTGAAAGCCGCCTGGTGAGGGATGCCATCGTACCCATGGCTGCCTACGCCGCCGTGACTGAGCGCATTAAGATCGGCTCAGGGGTGATCAACAACTGGTCGCGCAACATCGGGCTTCTGGCAGCTACCTTTCTCACCCTGGATGACCTGGCTCCTGGGCGGATCATCTGCGGGATCGGGGCCTGGTGGGATCCATTGGCGCGGAATGTGGGCATCGAGCGCAAGAAGCCCTTGACGGCTATGCGGGAGACTGTTGATGTCCTGCGTCGCCTGTTGAGCATGGAACGGGTCTCCTATGATGGGGAATTCATTCACGTGAATGGGATTGAGTTGGATGTGGTACATGGGCGACGTGAGCCGCGCAAGGTGCCGATCATGATTGGCGCCACCGGTGACCAGATGATGGAGCTGGCAGGTGAGATCGCCGACGGGGTTGTGTTGAATTATTGCGCACCCCCAGAGCACAACGACCAGGCCCTGGAGCTGCTCGAGAAGGGTGCCAAAAAGCGTGGCCGAGGCCTGGAGGATATCGACCGCCCACAGCTGGTGGTGTGCTCGGTCGACCTTGACCACGATAAGGCTTTCGATTCTGCCAGGGGATTATTGTGCCAGTACCTGGCCCAACAACCGCATATTGCCAGGTCATCGGGCGTCTCAGAGGAAGTCGTCAGGCAGATTCAATCCATTCTGGGCTGGCCTGCCACCGAGGAGCAGATCGAGCAAGCCAAGCACCTCGTGCCGGACGAATTGATAGATCGCATCACTGCCTCTGGTACACCCGATGAAGCCCGCTGCTGCGTCAATGAATACCGAAAACACGGCTGTACCTGCCCGATCCTCTACCCGGTCTGTGGGGATGTGAAACTGCTGGTAGATACTTTTGCCCAATGAGGGATTTCACCAGATCAATTAGTGCTCGACGGATTGATACTTAAAGTACCACCATCCCCTGGATATGTAGCCTCCGGGGGATGGTTGGATGGATAGACAAGAGAAATCGCGGATAGTGCTTTATTTATTATCTTGATTTTCAAGAGGCGCACTACCAGAATCAATTGCCGGGGGCTGCTGGAAGGCAGCTTCTTGTGGCGAGGTGGTTTCTGCCAGGGCGACTACCCGGGTTGCCTTCCAACGCAAGGCATACACCCGGATCACTTCTATCTGGGTGTAGCTCACCCAGACCAGGAACAGCGTGCCAAACAAGGCCGACATAAACAAGGCCACCACAGCAATTTGCTTTAATTGCAAGAGCAGCTCCTGGATATTTGCCAGGCGGGTATCCAAGCCTGCCAGGTTGCTACGCGATTCACCCAAGCGATTGGTGAACTGGTCAGCTGCCAGCTTCACTCTGCCGATTTGCTCGCTGGCACCGGCCCGAAAAGCGGTGATAGCGGTGGTTACTTCATCCAAAGCAGTTTGGACCGTATTGACCGACCCAGTGAATTTATCAATCTGGTCCTGGCTCAGGGCCGGCAGATTGACAAATGGCAATGAGTCGATGGTCTGATAAATGGTCTTCACCGAGGTCAGCATGTCTCGTAAAGTGCTGACGGCTTCTTTTACTGAAGCGAAAGTACTGGTTAGCTTTTGCACCTGCTCCTCGGGCAGCAGCAGCTTGATCAAGCCTTCGTCAGCCACTTGCTGGCTAAGTGTGGTTGAAGCTGAGGCTATCGAGCTGGAAATATCCTGCAAGTCAGACAGCTTTTGATCGACTGCCTGGGCAGTCGACCGCATGTTTCCGGTGATATTGCTCAGCGAGTCCAGCAGCTGGACAGCGGAGTTCGACACGGCGCTTTGCGTGAGCCAGACGCCAACGATGCCGGCCAGGCTCATCAGGATCGCCAAACCGCTCAGGAATATCGCGATGCCATACCAAATTCTTCGACCAGTTTTTCCCATCTCTCACCCTCTCCTTCTCACATTTTGATTAAGATAGTTAATATTTTATGCATGGTTTATAAGAGCTTCCCGTAGGCAGTAATCATACCTTTTACAAATTCCGGTCTATACTGGTGTCTTTCATAGATAATGGATCTTCGATTGGCTCGACATGCGTGACGATATTAGCATTTTCGACGGCCGTCATGACCTGATTTTCGATCTTTTCAGCCAGGGAGTGGGCCCTGGTTACTGACCAATTACCGGGCACGAGCAGATGGACCACCATAAATTTACGCGCCGCAGCTTGCCTTGAGCGTAAAGCGTGGTAGGCCACTCCCTGTTCCTTGTACGAATCCAGGATCGATTTTACCGAGCCAATCTCTTCCTGCGGTATGGAAACATCCAATAGACCACGCCCGGAACGGACGAGTAAGCGGTAACCTGTAAAAATAATATTAGCTGCCACGATCAAGGCGATGATTGGATCCAGGCGTACAAAGCCAGTTAGCCATACCAGGGCGATTCCCACCAACACTCCCCCGGTAGTCCACACGTCGGTCATCAAATGCTTGGCATCTGCCTCCAGGGTGATGGAATTATGGCGCCGTGCCGCGCGCATCAGGATCAGAGAGACTGCCAGGTTTATCAGCGAGGCAGTGACTGAGACCAACAAACCCCAGCCAAGATTCTCCAGAGGTACCGGGTTGATCAGGCGCGGGATAGCGGTGATAATGATGCCTACTGCTGCCACAAGGATCATGCCGCCTTCGAAGCCGCTGGCAAAATATTCTGCTTTCGAAAAACCGAAAGTGAATTCGTCATTGGCCGGGTGGCTTACAAGCCTGAGGACCAGCAAAGCAACGATCGCAGCGGCAAGATTGACCACTGATTCAAGTGCGTCAGACAGCAGCCCAACCGAGCCTGTCAGATAATAAGCGGTGGCTTTCATCGTGATGGTCACTACGGCAGCGGCGATCGATAACCAGGCATAGCGGGTGAGGGGGACGGAGTGATCAGTGTTATTGTTAGTAGTCTTCATATATTTCCTTGGTCACAATGAGCGATTATCGATGTGAATCCTTTACCCGGCATGGCTAGCGCCAATCGGACACCTGATCTGGGTTGGGGTTATTGGTCAGGTTGTACAGCTCGGGATTGCCAGATTTGGTAATGTACACTTCATTGTTCCCATCCCGGTCTGTTGTGAAAGCCACCCAGGCCTGGCTTGGTGCCCAACACGGTCCATAGTCGTTTGCAGGATTATTGGTCAGGTTGGTTGCCCCTTTTCCATCGATCCTCATCGAGTAAATATCCTGGTTACCATCGCGATTGGATGTAAAGACCACCAGAGCTCCATCCGGCGAACCCTTAGCCATCTGGTCGTTGGCTGGGTTGGCAGTCAGGTTAACCTGTTCCGAGCGATCCGTCTTTATGCGGTAGATTTCCTGGTTCCCATCCCGATCGGAAGTGAACAGGATCGATTCACCTTCCAGGTCGAACGTGGTGCTGTTCACCCAATCTGGCTGGGTATCATTGGCAGGGTTGTTGGTCAGGTTTTGAGTTTCAAATGTGTTCACATTGAGCAGGTAGATCTCGTAGTTGCCATCCCGGTTACTTGAAAATGCGATCCAGTTCCCGTCGACCGACCAGGTTGGGTATTGATCATCGGCTGGGTTGGTAGTCAGGTTGACCAGGCCTGTTCCATCGGCATTCATCAGATAAATTTCATTCTGACCGTCACGATTGGAGGTGAAAGCGAAGCGCTGTAGATTAGGTGCCCATACAGCTTGGATATCTGCAGCCTGGTTATCGGTCATCCTGCGAATATGACCGGCATCATCCAGGGTATAGACTTCGGGGTTGCCATCTCGGCTCGAGACGAACAGGATCACCCCGCCAAATTTCGGCAACGGGACAGAAGTGGGGATGGGCGTGGACGTTGGGGAAACTGTCGCGGTGGGTAACAGGCTGGCAGCCGTGGCGGTCAACGCGGGGTTGTTCGGATCGCACGGATTTAGATCTTTGCCGTCGATAATTCCATCTCCATCTGTATCGGGGTTCAGGAAATTAGGGCAATTTTGATTTTCAGCACCGTCGACCAGTCCATCACTATCCGTGTCAGGCTTGAGTGGATCGGTGCCAAGGCTGAGCTCATCCCCATCCCTGAGCCCATCCCCGTCGGTATCTGGGTTAAGTGGGTTTAGCTTTAGCTGGACTTCCTTTCCATCGATTAGCGCGTCACCGTCGGAATCAGGGTTAAGCGGGTTGGTGCCCAGTTGGTACACTTCTATTCCATCCAGCAGCCCGTCGTTGTCGCTATCGGCATTCTTGGGATCGGTACCCAGCTCAAGCTCGCGCTGGTTGATGAGGCCATCCCCATCGGTGTCCTGCTGGCCAGCGATGGCTGCGGCTGTCTGGTTGGCTACAATGGTTTGAGTTGCACCGGCCACCATGGCGGTCCCGGCGGCTGCCGAGGTCTGAGTAGCGCTGCCAGCCCTCGAGCCAGTCCGGTTGCCGAGGATAATTGCCCCCAAGAAGACGATTGCACAGAGTGCCATGGCGACAGGCAGGATCCAGATCGGGATCATCCCATGACCAACCACCTGACCTTGTAGCAGGGGGCCCTCCTTCTGCTGGGTTTTAACGGAAGCTGCGTAAGCGTAGGAAACAGTCCCCGTGCTTATAAGCGGCTGTTGGCGAGGCCGGGCAGAAAATCTAAATGAGGCAGTTTCACCTGCGGCTATTGTGAGCGCTGCGGGGTTGCCTCCAGGGACCTGTGGGGTTGATCCAGGCGCATGCAGCTGGGTGACCGCAGTTGACAAGGGTTGTGGGGAGGTTTCAGGCGGTAGGTGCTCGAACAGTAACCGGTCATCCAGGCTGTGTAACTTCAGCTGGAAGACCTGGGGGAAATTGCCCTCATTTTTCACGCTCACCGTCACCGGTTGCCCAGCATTGATCTGCTTCGGCTGCAGGGTTGCGCTGAAGCGGGTGACGGCTGCCAGGGTCAGTATACAATCCACCTTCACCAGCTGGTCGGGGGCACTCTGGCTGGTAACGCTGAGGCTGAATTTATTACGCCCAGCCTGGCTGGTTGGTGAATGGACAGGTTGGATCAGCAGGCTGATCTCTTTTTGTTCGCCAGGCTCAAGCGAGGTCAGTGGGGCGGCGGTGGATACCCAGCTCAAGGGTATGCCTTCCACTCCTAGGCGAAACGTATCTTTTTGCAGCCCGCGGTTAACCAGAATTATCGGGATTGTGACCGTATCACCGGGTGCAGCCGAAAACTGGATCGAGCTCAAACTCACCCCGATGCGTCCCTGCGATTCAAAAGCACTACTGGCTGCCTTGATATTTCCAGCTGGCTGGAAGGTCAGCTTCACTTCCAGGTCTTGAGAAATGTCGGGTGCGTTTTGTCTGGCGACGTGCACGCGCCCGGTGTAAGTCTGCGCGGCTTCCCCCTGCGGGACCGGTGGTGTGATGGTGAAGAGCACCTTTTCCTGGGCTCCTGGGGCTAACCAAATGCTCGATGGGCCAGAAGGGGAGAGCCAGCCAGTTGGAAGATCCAGGATGCTGACCAGGTAGTACTCTCCCGTGGTACCTGTGTTCGAGAGCGAGACCACAATCTGGGTGCTTTTACCAGTTGTCAACGTGAACTCGGAAGCCTGTAAATTAATCGCTACCGGATTGGGTAGCTTGCTATTCGAAGAACTATCCATAAACATCAACCTTTATCCACGAGAAATTTAAGATCAGATGAACCGGGAAATCTGAAAATAATGATTTCAATGATACCAAGATACATGCCAGAATTCAAATTGTAATCCGTTAATTGTTGATTCTTCCATCAACAATGCAATCATGTCGGCATTCTGAACATTCACACCGACGGATGCTTGACCCAAATCTTAATTGGGGAGCCGATCGCTTCCCATGCTATCGTCCTGCACCAGGTATATAAAAAGGCTGGTCGGAATTATTATCCAGCCAGCCTTTTTCCGTGAAAATTATCCTTTTATATTATTTGACGTCAACGATGATCCAGAAGGTGCACACGGTCGCGCCGTTACTCACCAATGACCAGGCCTCCCCGTATTGTCCAGGAGTGGCTGGGGTGATTAGCGAGCCGCTAACCGTGTAGTTGGCACCAGCCTGTACGGTTTCGGTAATGTCATACAGGTCGTAGTTCTGGTGTAGACGCTGTCCATTCATTGCTCCTAGATATACCAGGTCGGTAGAATCCTGGTTCCAGGGCTGGTTACTGGTGTTCTGCAGCACCCAGGTCATTCCGAAGCCAGTGCTGGTCGGGAAGGTCGTATAATCAGCCGGATTCTGCGATACCAAGACGCACTGGTTGGCAGGGGGTGGGGTCGTAGAGACATCACTTGGAGGCGGGGGAGGAGCGTCAACCACAGGCACACTACCAGTATTGGCGGTAGTGACCCAGTCTGCCGATACCCAGGCTGCGCCAGGGGTATAAAAGCTGGTAGGTACCTTCACCTGCCACCATAGCCCATCCTGGCTTTTGCCGGTCACTTCACCGGTTGCACCTGGGGCAACGGTTCCGAGAAGCAGGTAATTGGTCCCCGGACCACTGCGCAGGTTGACAAAATCGATGGCGGTAGCTGTTGCCGCGCCAGCTGGTGGAGTTGCTACAACCACAGGTGGCGATTGAGTCGGGGCTGCAATCACAGGTACATTATCGATGTTGGCTGGCTGGGTGAAAGCAGTTTCAATCCAACCATAACCAACCCCAACTCTTTGAGGGTCGAGCCGAATTGTTAGCCACGCGCCGTCCTGACTCTTACCGATCACACGTGCTGTTCTACCCGTTTGAGCAATACCATAAGCGGGATATGAAGCTCCAGGTCCTGTGCGTACAAAAGTTTGAGCTAAAGTGGTCGCCTGGGGATCGCCAGCAGCAGGTGAAACCAGCGCAACAGTAGGCGGTACAGGTGGTGTTGGGAGTACGGGTAATCCGGAAGTCCCGGTCGCAATGACATAAATACCGGAAACCCAGCCAATGCCATTTGGGGCAACTGGTACACTGATTGCGAACCAATTTCCATTCTGGCTCACTCCGGTAGCGATGGCTGTATTACCACCCAGGAAGGCCCCATAGGTCACATAGTTGGTTCCAGGGCCACCCATGATGACAGTGTTGACAGCAGCTTCAACCATGGGTAGACCTGCTTGCCCGGCCGGCACGACTGCAACCGGCTCATTCGCATAATACATCGGGTCAGGAGCCACGGTAGGTGCCACAGTCGGTGGAACCTCGGTGGGAACCGCTGTGGGTGGGACTGCTGTGGGTGGGACAGAGGTCGGCGGTACCTGGGTTGGCGCCTCTGGGGTAGCTGCCGGAGCACAGCTGCTCAAAACGAGCGCGATCATCATGGTGATCACAACTACTTTGAAAAGCTGCATCTGAAATTTCTTGGGTTTTTTTTTCATAACGATTGTTAAATTCTCCTTTTCCTATATTTGATTGAACCAATAACTAACGTTAACTTTATTTTGTTTCGTTTTGGGCCTGGCCAGTTATTTAAATAGCTTTTGTTTATTCTGCAGGCTGATGACATAACCCAGGATACCTACCGGGATGAATTGGTACAAGCTGGCCCACACGTTGCCTGTAACAACAATCGATAGTGTAGCTACCGCCACAGTGGCGAGGATATACACATAGATTCCCCATTGTTTCCAATACCATATTGCAATTGCCGCTACGATGTTCGCAACTGCAACTGCGATTAAAACTGCCAGAATACCGGGTCGCTGCGAAATGTATGCCTGTTTGATACTGGAATAAATTAGATAGATACCTGCAAGACCGTGCAAGCCGATCAGGGCAATCAGGATGGTCAGTAGCGTGCCATGGGTCTTTTTAACCGGTTTTTTTACAGGTGCTTTACTTTTCGATGATGACTTTACTTGTTGCTTGTTTTTATTAGCTTTTTTTGAGGTTGCCACGTCTTCTCTCTCGCTCAATGATGTATTTTGTTTATATATACTTTAGCGTTATTTGCTTTTCTCTTTAAGGGTTTCAGCTATTTCGTCCATGGCAAGGGCTGCACCCATGACAGCTGCTCCAGAGCTGATTTCCGAAGCGCCTTCAACCGCCGTAAGCTTTGCAGTTTCGCGAACTTCATTGCCAATCACCAGCTCAGTGATACCCTGCACCGCCAGCTCATCGCTGGCTTCTGACAGCCTGGCACTCTCAACGGAGACTGCCTCTGACGTGGACATTCGCAAGATGCCTTCCTCGACCTCATTCTGGCCCAGAGCGTTGATTTTTTGACCGGTAGCTGCTAGAGCTTTCGATATCCCATCGGTGCTCATGGCAATACGGATCTGTTCCACCGACATCTCATGCAGACGGGCAGCCCGGTTGCCCAGGAATAGTGACAGGACGGGCATCTTCAAAGCCTCGATGATTTCCCCGGCGGTGTAAAGTTCGCCGGATAAGCGGGCGAGTTCCATGCCATGCTCAAGATCACCCAGGCTCATCATACCCACCAGGGCACTGACCACACCCACATCTTCCGAGGCAGCCAGCATTTCGGCACCTTCGGCGACATCCACCACACCTGCCGTGGCAACTACTTCACTGAGCACAGCCATGCGTTCAGACATGATCCTTTCATAGGCTGCCCGGGTAAGATCACTGGCACCCTGGGCAATAAAATCTGTCCCGACAGCCCCGATCTGGGCGGCCTCTTTTAACTTGTTTGCACCCTGGATGGCTTCTTGCTCACCTGAAATTGCTGCAGCGATCGCTGCATCTTCAATGTCGTTTGCTGTGGCAGCCAGCTTGTTCTTGCTGACTGTGACACGCTGACGCTTGGTACTCTTGATTGCTTTCTTTTCGACCATATTTGTACTCCTTATTTGATCATTTATGTATCGGATGGTTTACACAGCCGGTGGAATTTCCCAGAAAAATGGCCTGGTCTATTCTAACTTCCGACTCGCCGTGCAATAAATTCCCGTGATGAATTGTATGTGGCAATAAATTTCTCGCAATGCACAAAAAACACGTATACAATACCCTCAATTAAGCAGCCTGTCTACATACCCATGTGGAAATTGTGGTCAACAAAAACATCGGCCGCGTTGAGCATCATTCAACATAAGTTGAGACACATCCTGCAAGGCTGGTTACAGCTCCTGATCAGATGCCGCAAATGTTTCCCTTAATGCACATTCATCAGTGTCGCTTAGGTTTCTTCGCAGCAGAGTAGCCTTGTGTCGCGATAAGATATTAATTAATTTTCCTTCTATCAGGTCTGCCACAATCAGGAAAAGCGCTGAATACCCAGGCATGATCGCCGCCCCAACTTCCTTGGCAAAACTGCTGCTGATTCCAAAACCGGTAAATTTTCCTTGCAGTGCATGGGTTACGATATTTACATCAACCCCAAGCCAGGGCAGGTACAATAATTGGCCAATCAATGCCCCCCAAAACGGTCCACCTAAAGCACCTGCGCAAGCCAGGCAACTAACCTGATTGATTTTAAGCCTATCGTTTGTTTTGCGAATGACCGTGGCTGCATCGATGATGGTGATGGATTTTTGCTCTTGTAATGACTGGATCTCTCCAACAACCTGGTCGGCGCCACTTTCATTGGTGAAAACAAATACCAAAAAACTACTCATTAATATTCTCCAGCAACTGAACAGGATTTACCAACCAGTCACTCAGTGGCTGGCTCAATCATTGGGCACACCTGGCAACCTCGTTTGTATATTTACTTAAGTTGTTTATGTGTTAAGTCCAGCGTGGAATATCCAGGGGTTTCACCAAATAAATTTTGATGAAACCCCTGGAAAAATATCTTTCCGGTAATCACCGCCGGTGCGAGCGCTTTAATAGGACATGAGCGGCTCTGATTCCTGGGCTTCTTTAACCCAGCTTTCAACATCAGCTAAAGTCGGCGGCCGCCTAACCAGCTTATGCGTTTCGTTGTATTGCATCATGGCATCGTGCAGGTTTTTCGGATTACGGTTGCGCAGCTCTTTGATCGTGTCCACACCCGTGCGTTCGAGCAGCTCACTATATTCTTCCCCGACGCCCTTGATGCGCATCAGGTCAGCCATATTTACCCATTTTAAAATCAGTAATGAGGATATACCAGTCTGTTCAACCAGATCTTCACGCCCTTTGCGGCTTTTACCGTGCTCTAGCAGATCATCTGTGGTTTTGATGCCCACATCCAGCAATTTGAGGGCGTAGACCGGCCCAATTCCTTCAATGTCTTCTACAGGGATTAACCGCCTGCTTGCAGCAGGGGTGGGGGAAGGTTCTTCAACAACCGGTTCCGGCTCAGGTAGGGGTTGTTCTTCCTCCACGGCTGGCTCCGGCTCAGGTAGGGTTTGCTCTTCCTCCACGGGCTCTTCAACAGGTGTCTCGGGTTCGACGATTTCTTCCTCAACCGGCTCTTCGACGGGTACTGCAACGCGGGTGCGGACAAGATTTGATATATCGTGGTACAAGCCCAGAGAACCAACCTGCTTACCACCCAATACAACTGGGATCCCATATACTTCCACATCAACTAGCGAGCCATCCTTCCGGCCCCGCTGCGTGATGCTTTGAACCTTAATGCCTTTCCGGACTGCATCAGTTAACCCATTGGCTTCGACAACCAGGTCTTGGGGTATGATGAGCTCATCCACTTTGGAGCCAATCACCTCGCGCTTGTCAAATTGGAATAGGTGCTCGAAGGCCGGGTTACAATCAATGATGCGATCTTCCTGATTGAGGGTCACAATCGCCACCGGGCTGTTGTTCACCAATAGTTCGTAATACTGGGTCAAGCGCTGCTGGTCACGGTAGGCCTGTTTGAGCGGTGTGACATTGCGGAAGATATAAACCCATCCCTCTTGTTTACCGTCAAGCAGAAGGTAATTCTTGGAGATCTGGTACCAAACATCCGCTCTGGGCAGCTTAAGGTCCTTTTTCTCTCCTGGGTTCATCCCCATGATGCTGACCGTATCATTGGCGAATAATTCATCAATCCCCCGGCCAATGATCTGGTTATATCCAAGTTGGAAGATTTCCGCTGTGGCCCGGTTGCAGCGGATGATGCTGCCATTCTCATCGGTTAGCACGATCAAGTCATCTACAGCATCGAAGGTGGCTTCCCATTGCTGCTTACCTCGCTGGATGATCACTTCCAGGTCCTGGAAACTGGTCTTCTGGTTGGTCAGCTGCTCATTGAGACGGGCGATCTCAACCTGGTGTTTTTTATCGAGCTGAGTTTGGTTTTCCTGAGCCTGCACCATGTCGCGCTGCTTGTTCAGCTCGACCCACTCTGAATAACGGCGAGAGTCCTCAGCTTTATCCTTCTGATATCCGACCAGGCCCCAGATGATCGCACTGTAAAACGCAAGGACATCGATGTATCGGAACAAGAGATTTGTGGTTGTCAGTTTGAGAATACTCTCAAGCGTAACTGCCTGACCCTGGAAAACCAGGAAGAGGACAGCAAGCAAAGCAATCACGATTACCGCTATCAGGATTCCCAGGAAGAAATAGGGAAACGCATAGTGTTTTCTGTTTTTCGGTTTTTGTTCCATGTGAGACCTTCCTTTCGGATATCGGTTCGATATAAGTTAATTAACCTTCTTCTGCAGGGACTACTTCCGGATTTATGTCCTCTGGTTCCGCCTGGGTAACTTCTTCAATTTCAGGTAAGCGGTTTTTCGTCAAGAACATCCACAGCCCACCCAGTCCAATCAATGTAGCAACAGCGGAGATCAACACACCCAGATACGGAATGGATGCCAGCAATGCATACAGGATTACTCCAATCACTAGCGGTAAAATCCGATTCTGGGCTAAAGAAGGGATCCAGCGTTTGAACACCAACACAACAACGAGGTAGGCAACAATGATCTTGCTGAAATAGGCGATGGACAACCAGAAGATTGTCAGTGCCAGGCCTAACGATATCAGGCCGAGTGATCCGGTGAGAAATCCTAAATTGGGGAGGGAAGCCCAATAGAAGAAAAAGGCGAGGGCCAGTACCAGAACAAGTATTAGCACTGCTGCCAGCCAGCCAATCACAAATACCAGCAGCCCGTACAATAAGGAGCGCCATGGTTGTAGGTGAACATGCTCGCTGGCGACATGCAGCTGGGCAGGGACCAGCCAGACAAGCAATAATCCAATCAGCAGCAAGCCAACCAGAGTTCTGAGCATGGGCACCGCCCATGATTTCAAACGCTCGGTATCGATTGCATTGGCCGGCTGTAGGGATTGCACGCGGTTAAGCGAGTTCGTGGTTATTCTATTGTCGCTTGTCAATGAAGCAGGGATAAGCGGTTGGAAGGTGGTCAGTCCGAATGCGACCGGATGTACAGCCAAATCGATTTGCCTGGCTTGTGGAGTACCTGGTGCCTTCTGCCAGGTTTGTGGCAACCAGCCCTGGCTGATCATAAACTCATATATCTTTTGGGCCAGGACGACCGGACCAACCAGGCTATTTACTTTACGATTCACTTCACCAGCCAGATTGCTTTCAAGCCCGACGATGTTTAGATCGCGGTCGATTTTTGAGCCTGCTTCGGTGGTACCCCGACCACCCAGGAAATACACGTCGCGCCCAACGCTGGCTTGCGGACCCAGCACCAATAACCCGGCACCAATATAGGCACTACCGGATACTGGGCCATTAAGCACCACGTTTCCACCCATGACAACCAGGTCTCCATTCACTTCACCGTTGATCTTGATATTATTGCCCACTGCCAGCAGGTCACCATTGATCACACCGTCCATGACTACACTGGTGCCGTTAAGAAAGGCATTGTGATCCAAGACCTCCCCCTCGTTGACTGTATCACCTGCAATAATCCCTTGGGCTGAGGCTTTGGTGGGAAACATCAAGGCCAGTGCCATGAACAAGGTTATGAACAGCATCGTTTTTTTCCAGCTTTGACCGATCTTCATATCCACCATCCTCCGTTGTGGGTTTAATCTCATCATAAAGATACCGGCAAGTGCTTCTCTTGTCTACATTATGATGTTGGTTTTTAAAGACCAATTCTTGTTAGAACGAAAGGCGTAGCTCAACAATTGCTTCTTGACACTTCAACAAAAAACGATTAAGGTCACAACAAATTTACATACCTCGAGCGATTTGTTATAATGCCTGAGCGTGCGTAAAAACATTGGTGAGTAGTAGCGGAATTAACCAGCCTGGTCACGGGAGGTCTGCTATAACTTCTCCCTGGAAGATCTACGATCAAATTGCTAGAAACCCTACCACTCGCTGCCTGATTTTACCTGGAAATTATGGAACTCCCTATTATTATATATCGTCTTTGTTCAAGCAATCATCAAAGAATAGATGGATGCAGTGAATATCGCGGCGCTAGATTATATAAATGCCAGGCGTCCTTTACTGCATTGGTAGCAAGCATGAGCAGCGATTCTTTATGAGCAATAAGATTAGCTCGAAAAAACTGGCTTATCTGCGGCTGGTTATTCTTATCATACTTGTTGCAGCGGTTTGTCAGGCGGTGGAGGTATTGGCAAAACCGTTAGCAGGACTACAGTCAGCATCCGCAACTCGACCTCTCATATTAACGGATGAGGTACAAAAATATCCCCTTGGACTGAATCTGGATATCCTTGAGGATCCGACGGGCGACCTTAATATTGGAGAGGTCAGTTCGCCAGCATATGATTCTCAGTTTGTCCCAAACGAGGCAAGTGTGCCGAATTACGGTTTTACACACAGTGCCTATTGGATACGCTTTAGCCTGGATAACCAAACCACTCAGATTACAGAATGGCTGCTGGAACAAGGCTTTGCCAACACGCAGTATATTGACCTTTACTTGCCCAGATCCGATGGCCAAGGTTTTGATGTAAAACAAACAGGTGCGCTTCGTCCAGTTTCTACCCGTGATATCCTTTATCCAAAAATTGTTTTTTCCATAGATCTTTCTCCTCAGAGTAGCCAAACCTACTACCTGCGAATATCCGGTGGCGCATCGATGACCATCCCGCTAACCCTGTGGACGAAAGATGCGTTTATCGTTTCATCTGGTCGGATCCTGATACTGCAGGGGTTGTTTTTTGGTGCTTTGCTTGCTCTGCTGGGATACCATCTGTTTTTTTTAATCACCTTGAGAGAAACAGTCTATCTTTATTTTATGCTGCTGGTTGTCAGCACACTAGCCGTCTTACTGGAATATACAGGTTATCTAGGAGCATATGTTTTTCCTAACCTGTATTTCATAAAACCATATTCTTTTCCCGTTTTTTATGTTGCTTTCGGAATATCGATCGCCCTTTTCTCTGATAATTTTTTACAATTAAAAGCACGCCATCCGAAACTTCACCAAATTAACCTATCCATTGCGATTATCTGGGGTGTAGGTTTATTGATAATACCCTTTGCCCATTATTTGACACTGGCTCGTTTGATGAACCCTGTTCTGGTCATTACGTTCGCTACCACCTTTATGATTGGTTTGTACTCCTGGCAGAAGGGCTTCAGGCCAATGGGATTCTTCTTGCTTGCCTGGCTAGGAATGAGTGCCAGCTTCATCGTGGTGTTATTAGTTCGGCTTACTATCCTACCCAGTACCTACTTCACTGAAAATCTTTATGAGCTTGGCTTTATTTTCATGGCGGTAAGCTGGTCCATCGCCCTTGCTGATCGCATAAACCTGTTCAAAACACAGACGGACCAGGCAAACCGCAATTTACTTCAGAGCGAAAGCAGGTTGAGCCAAATCCTGGAGGGTTTACCCCTTGGTGTGGTAGTGTATGGTAAAGATCAAAAAGCCCAATACATCAATAAACGCACCGCCGAGATTCTCACCAATCCTGATAAAGGCATCCATCCAGATGTTGATGCAGGTCGCACATTAGCCCAGTCCATCGAGCATTTTTCGTTTCACGTAGCTGGGACAGAGCGAATTTATCCGGTTGAAAAATTCCCGGTTTTTCAAGCATTGAAAGGTGCCCCAGTCTTTGCAGATGATATTGAAATTAATGATGGTGAGCGCAATATTCCCCTGGAGATGTGGGCTAGCCCAGTCAGGGATGATCTAGGGAATGTGGAATCTGCCATCGCGGCATTTCAGGATATCACCACCCGTAAGGAGGCCGATAACGAGCTCGATCGATATCGGAAAAACCTTGAGGAGCTGGTGAGAAAGCGGACTGCTGAGCTTCGTGCTATAAATACCCAACTCGACCGAGAGGTTGAAGAACGCAAGAATCTTGAACAATCGATGCTCCAGCGGATTGAGTGGCTTTCGGCGATGAATGAGATCCATCAGAGTCTCATTGGTAAAGAGAGCATTCATGC